>JALEKY010000066.1 GCA_022768945.1 Christensenellaceae bacterium
GCATGCAAGCCGTTCTGATATCAAAAAGAGCCCTAAAAACGCGCAAAAACGGCTTGTTTTATATGTACCCGTAGTGTAATTGGATAACATAATGGCCTCCGACGCCATCGACTTCGGGTTCGACCCCCGACGGGTACACCAACTTAAAACCGAATCAAACGTTTACACGATTGATTCGGTTTTTTATTGAGAAAAATGAAATCGTTTTATTTTCCGCATTTAATCTTCGAAATAAGCAAAAAATGACAAGACAAAAAATTCTACAGCACAACGGCGAGAGAAACGCGAAAAACAAAAAAATATCGCGAAACGGCCGAGTAAGCAAATCGCGATATTTTTTATTAAATCATCGGTAAATCCAACCCCGATTGCGGCATAAAAATTAGGTAAACAGCGCCATGCACACGGTGCCGGTAATAAGCAGCGCAAGACCTATCCACGCCTTGGCTTTTACTTTTTCTTTCAAAACGATTACCGAAAACGCGACGGTAATCAAAACGCTCAGCTTGTCGATAGGCACTACCACGCTTACCTGTCCTATAGATATCGCGTAATAATAACACAACCAGCTCGCCGCGGTAGCAACGCCCGAAAGGCACAGGAACAATAAATCATTTCCCGGTACTTGTTTTACAAGGCTTGCCTTTTTACGCCCGAACACTATACCCCACGCCATAACAAGAACTACGCACGTTCTTATCGTCGTAGCGAGGTTCGACGGAACGTTTTCTATACCCGCTTTCGCGAGAATGGAAGTCGCCGCGGCAAACAAAGCCGAAACGGCGGCAAAAACGAACCACCCTGCCGCAGTCTTTTTCTCCTCGCCATCCGTTTTTTTTAAGTCCGCCATAAGGTAAGTACCTATGCCGATACCGGCAAGACAGAGAAGCTTTATCCACCAATTTACGCGCTCGGCGGGGAAGATGGCTATCGCAAGCAAAACCGTAAGAATTATGCTCGATTTGTCTATCGCCGTAACCTTTGAAACGTCGCCCAAAGACAAAGCTTTAAAATAGCAAATCCAGCTTGCGCCGGTTGCGAAGCCGGATAAAATCAAAAACAAAAACGATTTTAGGGAAACGCCGCCAAGCGCGTTTATCTCGCCCGTGATAAGCGTTACCGCAAACGATAAAACCAATACGACCGTCGTTCTCATCGCGGTAGCAACGTCCGAATCGGTATTTTTTATTCCGAGTTTCGAGAGTATCGCCGTAAGTCCGGCGGAAACAGACGACAACCCCGCAAAAACTATCCACATATTCGTCTTTTGTCCTCCTATATAATACCGCTTATAAACTCTTTTGCAAGTCGTTTTATATACGAATCGTATTCATTGTCGCTGAATTTTATTGCCGCAATCCGTTATTTGTAAAGTTTCGCCAAACCGCCCTCCGCGGTTTCGCGATAAAGCCCGGACATATCCTTGCCAGTTTCGTACATCGTTCTCACAACGAGGTCGAAAGATATTTTCCTCGTTCCGGAAAGAAAATTTGCCAAGCTGTAACAGTTTATGGCTCTCATTGCGGCAACGGCGTTCCTCTCTATGCAAGGAATCTGAACAAGTCCGCAGACGGGATCGCACGTGAGCCCGAGGTAATGCTCGAGAGCGACTTCCGAAGCGTATTCTATCTGTCCCAAATCCATTTCGAACAGTTCGCAAAGAGCCGCCGAAGCCATGGCGCACGCGGAACCGATTTCCGCCTGACAGCCGCACTCCGCGCCGCTCACCGAGGCGTTTTCCTTTATAATATCGCCTATAAGCCCGGCAACCGATACGGCTTTTAAAATTCTCTCCTCGGAAAAACCTTTTTCATCGCTCACGTACTTCAAAACGGCAGGCAACACGGCGCATGCGCCGCATGTAGGAGCGGTTACTACCGTTCCGAGGTCGGCATTTTGCTCGCTCGCCGCAAACGCGTACGCGCAAACTATACGGTTTTCGCGGGTACTTTCGCTTTCGCCCGACTTTCCGCTGTTATAAAGAAGTTTAGCCTTTCTCTCCACGTTAAGCCCGCCGGGAAGTATCCCCGTTTTATTCAATCCCTCGTCTATTTCGTTCAGCATCGTATGCCATACTTCGCGAAGAAAGTCGTATATACCCTCTCCTTCGAATTCTTCCACGTAGTCCGAAAGCCGCATATTCTTCTTTTTACAATAATCGGCTATCTCCGAAAAAGAGGAATGCGGATAAATATCCGGCAGATCTTTTTTCGGGCGACCGACGATTTTTATATCTCCGCCGCCTACCGAAAGCACACGCATTTTACCTATTTCTGCGCCGCTTTTATATGCGAATAAATCCATCGTGTTCTCGTGCGGAATATCTTTAGTTTCTCTGTCAAATACTACCTTGCACGGAGCGGGCGCGAACGTTTCCTCTATAGCCCCGTCCGTACGGTGCCCCTTGCCCGTCTTTGCGAGCGAACCGTATAAAACAGCTTTAAACGAGTCCGCGTCCGGTTGTTCCGCCTTAAAAATTTTACACGCTTTTTCCGGTCCCATCGTGTGCGAAGACGAAGGTCCCTTGCCTTTTTTATATAATTCTCTTATTGACTTCATAATTAAAAAGTAGCCTTTTTCGCGCGTTAACCGCGCTTTTTAAAAACTAATTCAAGGGGCGAGCGCAAAAAAATCCGCCGCCTCGCTCGTAGCTTTTTCGTTTATTTTCTGTTCACTACGTTCATTTCCGTCACTATGACGTTGCTTTCCGATTGACTTTTAAAAATATCCCCGAGCGAGCAAACGCCTATAAAATCCTTTCCGAACGCGTCGAAAATATTTCCGGTGAGAGAAAATTCCGGCAGTCTTCCGACGATTTTTCCGTCGCGATACAAAAACGCAAGCTGACACGGAAGCGCGATGTTTCCGTCCGGAGTCATATCCCCGCCCGAAGACGTATCGAGAAAAATCGCCTCTCTGCCGGAGAGAAGCTCGCCAAGCGATTTATCTCCCCTTTCGACGGCGAAACCGTTAGCCGAAATACTCGGCGCGCCCGCGTAAGAAGCGTCGGCGTTTCCTAAGTTGTTTACACCGAATTTCTCCGCGTCGGCTTTGGTCGTGAGGAGATTTTGCATAACCCCTTTTTTAATCAGATACGACTTATACCCGTCGCAAACGACTCCTTCCGCGTCGAAAAAGTCGTCCGCGAATTTTCTTTCGGGGTTATGATCGAAAACCACCGAGAAATTTTCGCTGAAAATCTTTTCTCCGAGTTTACCGTTGAGAAGCGAAGCCCCGTTGCAATATATTTCGGCAACGAAATGCTGAAGAGCGAACGAAAAGTAAGCGCCGCTCATTATAACGGGCAATTTATCGCCGTCAGGCAGGCTTGCGGAGACAAGAAACGCGTCAAGCTCGGTTTTTACGTCGTTAAAAAACTCCTCACCGACGATTTTGTTTCCCTCGAAGCCGAAAGAACCGTCCATGATATTAGCGGACTTTTTGTCCTTAAAGAGAATAACGAATTCGGTAGAATTGCCCTTATAATCGAGCTTTCTGCCTTCGCCGTTATCGAAAGAAGTCGCCGTTTCGTGAAGATACGCCTTGCCGTTTATCAAAAAATCGGGGTTTTCGTCGGCAACTCGCTTAGCCGCGTTTTTTACGTAGGCAAGAAAGTCTTTGTCGTCTATGATTTTCTTTCGGGTATCGACGGAAAGAACAAGCGGAGATTCGGGTTTATCGCAATATGGAATTTTGCGGGATAAGTTGTCTTTCGCCTCTTTTTCGAGCGATTTCAGCGAATACGCGCCTTTTTTACCGGCAATACCCAAATAGCCGCCGTCGTAAACTCGTACGCTCGCCGTCTTCTCGCTCCGAATTCTGAGAGAATCGACGTTTCCCGCAGTTATATTCGCGCAAACGTCTTTATACTGTTTTTCTATTATTTCCGTTCTCATATCACTGCACCCCCATTTCTTTTATTCTCATATAGGGACCGCCGAACCCCACGGGTAGCGGCATTTGTTCCATTTTTCCGCAGCCGCCGATAACAAAGGACAACAGCTCGTGCTCTTTGCTCAGCCCGTCCACGAGGGAGAGCGTTTTGAACACGTCGCCCGTAATAACCGCGATTTTTACGGGAACGGTTATTTTTCCGTCCTTTATTTCATAACAAACGGTAGGCGCGATGGTGAACGTGCTAAGTCCCGAACCGTGGCTCACCCCTTTTATGTAGTAGCCGTATTTTATACCCTTTACAAGGTCTTCGAAAGACTCCGTTCCCTCCTTTACGTAAGTGGTCGTCATTCTTACGATCGGCTCGTAATCGCAGTTTACGGCTCTTGCGTTTCCGGTGGGTTTTTCGCCAAGAGCGACTGCCGTAGTAACGCTGTGAAGTCTGCCCGAAAGCACTCCGTTTTTAATAAGATAAGTTTCGGTGCATTTCGTGCCTTCGTCGTCGTAAGGAACGTAGCCGCTGCCCGCATATTTGCCGGAATCCGCTATCGAAAGAATATCGCTTGCGACCTTTGTGCCGAGCTTCCATTCTTTTTTCATCGTTTCGTCTCCGAGCATAAAGTCGGCTTCGCTCTTGTGCCCGAACGATTCGTGCGCGAAAATACCCGTTGCGAGCGGCGAGAGGATAACGGGGTAATTCCCCGCTTTTTCAAGCGGCTTTGCGTTTAAAAGAAAGTTTTCCGTCTCTTCTGTAAATTCTTTTATTTCTTTTTCGTCTATCGAAAGGTCTTCGAACGCCGTTTTGCATGCCGAATAGCTGTTTGCAAACGTCTTTTCACCCGCTGAAAGCTGCAACGCGTATTGATAGCCTGCGGTCTGGTAGTCGTATTCTATATCCGCGCCCTTTGCGGAAACGAATTTAAAGAGAGAATATCTGTCAAGATAATTTGCCGAAAGCACAGTGGTGTGCGGCGTTTGGAAAAGAGGCAAAGCGGAAGTAAGAAAATCGATTTTTTCTTTTATAGGAACTTTATCGACAGACTTTTCCCCGAACGACAAAATTTTGTCTTTGTTTACCTCGAACGTCTCCACGACAGGGTGAGAAAACACGTTTTCGTTCGGCGTTGCGAAAGCGTAAAGCGCGTCAAGCTCTTTCTGAAGATTATCCGTTTCGGAAACGGAAGAATAATACCACATTTCGCCGTCGAACACACGAATAAACGCCTGATCAGTATCGAGTTCGGTAACTTGTTTGATTTCGCCGTTTATTATCGAAACTCTCGTAGTAAACCGCCGCTCCGTTCTTATATCGGCGTATAAATCCTTACGAAAAACGATTTTGCCCATATGCGCTCCTTTTTCTTTGTTTTTGTGTATATTCTAACATATTATATCGAAAAAATCAATAAAGTGAAGTTAAGAAGTCCGAATCAAAAAGATACCCGCCGACTAAGCCGGTGGTTCTTCATTTTCGGGCATAGCCAACTAAAATTCGTTTTAGTTTTGACGTGCTCCGGCTAAGGAAAAGGATTTCTGACCTTTTATTTTTAATTTGCCGAATACGCTTTACGTTTTTTTTGCGGTATGGTATAATATAAATATGAAAATTTTAGCCGAGAACCGCGTTGCGCGGCATGAATATTTTATAGACGATACTTACGAGGCGGGCATATCGCTCGACGGCGGCGAGGTCAAATCCGTCCGTGCGGGCAGCGTCAATCTTCGCGATAGTTTTTGCGTTATAAAAAATGCCGAGGTTTTCATAAAAAATATGCACGTCGCGGTATACGATAAAAGCGGCGCGTTCAACACCTCGGACAGCAAGCGTGACAGGAGGCTTCTTCTTCATAAAAGCGAAATCCGCAGGCTGATAGGCAAAGTGAACGAAAAAGGCTACACGCTGGTACCTTTGAAAATATATCTGAAACAATCGCTGATAAAAGTCGAGGTAGGTCTTTGCAAGGGCAAGCATACTTACGACAAGAAACCATCGATTAAAGAACGCGATCTTGACAGGTCGGCGAGAAAAGACGTAAAGAATTATGGTATTTAAAAACGACAAGGGCGAAAAGACGACGAGAGAAGAAAGGACGGACGTCGATTCCTCGGAAAACATAGAAACGAACGTGAAGCCGATCGGTAAAGGAAACGCAAAAGAAACCGCCGCGGCTGCGTGGGGTAAGATATGCGAACTGTGGAAAAAGTACGAACTTGCGGTTTTTGCGGTAATTCTACTCGTTTTCGCGATGCTTGCGAGGGGGTCGTATTTCGATTTTAAGTCGGGCGATTATAATTCTTTTCTCGTAAAATGGTTCGACGAAATAAAGGCTCTCGGCGGATTTAAGGGATTTGCTTCGACAATAGGCGATTATACGCCGATGTACAAGTACATAATTACTATATTGACGTATATACCCGCCGATAGTCTGTATTTATACAAGGCGGTTTCGTGCATATTCGACGCGGTTCTGGCGTTTTACGTCGGGTTAATCGTAAGGCATTTCACGAAAAACGACGTGACCGCGCTTATAGGCTACAGCGTTACTCTGTTTTTGCCGAACGTATTTTTGAACAGCGGCGTATGGGCGCAATGCGACAGCATATTCACTTGTTTCGCGATTATGAGTTTCTACTATATGCTTCGCGGTAACGATATTACTTCGATGGTAATGTACGGAATTTCCATATCGTTCAAGATACAGGCGATTTTCTACGCCCCCGTGATAGTGATAGCGGTTTTAAGAGGCAAGATAAAATTGACGGCGTTCCCGTTCATATTTGTATCGTACATATTGTGCGCCGTTCCCGCGGTGATTGCGGGAATGAACCCGATAGACGCCCTGTTTGGGGCATATTTGAAGCAGGTCGGCGAGTATTCGAGACTTACGTTAAACGCCCCGAATTTGTATCAGTTCTTATCGGACGCGTATATGACGAACAAAAACATATCGCAGATGATGGTATTTTCTTCGCTTGGCATAGCGGCGATAATCGCAATCGGGTTTTACAAGTATAAAGGCGAAACGGACGATAAAAAGTGGCTTCTGACGGCTTACGTTTTTGCGATAACGATACCTTATATACTTCCGCACATGCACGAAAGATATTACTATCTGGCGGACATTTTCGCGGTAATATTTGCCTGCGTATACGCGAAAAAGGCGTACATCGCGGTTCTCACGATTTATCCGTCGATGAGGGTCGTTATGCGGTATCTGTTCGATTTGAAGAACACGAAAACAGATTTTAAGGCGTTGGCGATTATAATGCTTATAGGAATAGTGGCGTTATTTCAGGTAGTATATTCCGAGTTTTCCGTAAATAAAACGGATAAAAAGGGACTTCAAAATAAAAAACCGCCGAAAGAGGAAGAGAGAAGTGCAACAGACTAAAAAACAACTGTTTTGGGAAATATTCAGATTTCTGATAGTCGGCGGAACTGCGACGATAGTCGATTACGCGGTATCGTATATTTTTTACAAACTGCTCTTGCCACCGGCGATTATAGGCGAAACGTGGTCGCTTTTAGTTTCTACCGCACTCGGATTTTGCGTAGGGTTGGTTATAAATTGGATTTTGTCCGTTGCGTTCGTTTTTAAGCAAGTAACCGACGAAAAAGTGTCGAAATCGGGGAAATCGTTTATAATTTTTACGATTATCGGCGTGATAGGGCTTGCGATAACCGAAGTCGGAATGCATTTCGGCGTAAAACTTTTGCCTGAAATTGCTTTGTTCGGCACCGCTACGGTATTCGGCGTGGAATGGAAATGGTGGATTTGCAAAGTGGTTATGACATGCCTTGTTCTCGTGTGGAATTATTGCGGAAGAAAGCTGTTGATTTTTAAATAACTATTGCTTTTACCGATTAAGCCGACGAGATGTTTATTGTTAAAAGGGTAAAAAGTGGCTTAAATCGCGCATTATCGCGCGTTTTTATATAAAAATAATACGGGGGTGTACCGGATTCGACTGGGTAAAAAGAGGAGAGTATAAGCATACCGAAGTCCCTGCTTCGTTAAAAAGGGAAAATTAAAATTAAATGCAAATAATAACGAATTTGCTTTCGCTGCCTAATTAGCGGCGATGTCGCCTTGCTTTTTCCCGTCGGGAGTAAACGCGGCATCATTTTAGACGGGGGACGTTCCGCTCGTTTTAATTGCGGCGAGCGGAAGGACTTAAGCAAGATACGTTTAAGGTAGCCGGTATTCAGACAGCCTTGAAAAGAGATTAAAAGAATACTAAGTATGTAGAAGGCTTTTTTGTTTTTACGCAACACAGGGGTTCAACTCCCCTCACCTCCACCATCAAGACACACGCAAAAGGAGCGTATAAAACTCCATCGCGTGTGTCTTTTCTATGCAGAACAGTGGCAAATTGCCGTTTTCGTGCCAGTTTACCCTTTTTGTTGTTTCTTCGCTCATCGCCGTAGGGATTTGTTCTTCACTCGCTTTTGAAAATCTGAAACCTTTAACGATTGCACAAAAAGGATTTTTGCACGATAAGGAGCGTATGATTTCTTCTGTCTTAGTCTAAATCTCTAATGTGCAATATCCTTGCACATTGAAAAAAATATTTTAAATTTTTTTTACAATCTTTTTATTCCGCGCTCAATACGCACATTTTCGCTGATAACACCTTGTTTTTTGCAATAAAAAAAGACCTGACAAACAACCGGAACTTTTTTATTCCGAGTCATCTGTCAGGTCTTCATCCGCTTTTTGCGTTTAAGTGAAAACTCTCTTCGACAAATATTCCTTATCTTAAGTTTGTCTTTCGGCTCTATACCGATTCACGCTTCTTAAAATAGGTTTATTAAATTTTTTATGTCCCTAATGTCAGGACGCTTTCGTAGACAACTTCGAGCACGCTCTGGCACTTACCGTTTCTTTGGTAATACTCACTTCAACCGCTTCATTGCAATTCGGGCATCTCATTTCTATCAGTGAACCTTCGCCGGCTTTGCAAAGTTTCTTGCCGCACACCGGGCAAGTAGCATAATATTTCATTGGTTAAACCTCCTTTATCCCTACTTACAAATGCTTTGTTCTTGTTCAACCGTTATCGCATGGTCGGGATCTTCCACTGCAAC
>JALEKY010000068.1 GCA_022768945.1 Christensenellaceae bacterium
TTATTATTTTTTATGTTTGCATCGCGGCGAAGTTCCAAACCCTTGCAAGCAAGTTTGCAACTTCTTGTATTATAAACTATAAGAAGCAAATCTTTTGCCTGACGGCAAAATCTTTAAAACCTATCGGTTTAACGCAAAAACAATGGGGTAAAACGGGCGCGGTCGGAACGATTACTCTGTCCGCTATAAAAAAACGGCTTTAACGAGTATGTTCGCTTTACTAAGCGTTTGCGCTTTCGGAGTTTTCGGAAGATAAAAACAGAACAGTCCCTTTGTATATGGCGTAGCAGAGCTCTTCTCGGTAAGTTTCGGTTAAAAGTAGAGCTTCGTCGTCCGTGTTTGAAAGAAATCCGCATTCCGCTATAATCGCGGGGCAGGGGGACACGTTAAGTATGTAGTAATCGCCGCCGAGCTCGTCGCATTCTCTCGGCGCTTGCTCCATTGCGTTCAGCTTGTTTTGAACGCACGCGGCGAACTTCTTTCCCTCTTCGTCGCCTTGCTTATAAAAAACCTGCGCGCCTCTTCTTGACGAAAGAGGGTACTTGTTCATATGTATGGAAATTACGATGTCGGGAGCGGCTTTCTCTATAATCCGTTTCCGATTTTTCATATCCGTCTTTTTAAGCGACGAAGAGGCGTTTCCGTATAGTCCGGCGGCGGTATTTCTCGTGGTAACTACGTCGAAACCCGCCGAGAGAAAATATTTTTTTAAAGTTTTGGAGAACGAAAGGTTTAAATCGCTCTCTTTTACGCCCGTTTTTACTCCGGTAACGCCGCCGTCTATTCCGCCGTGCCCCGCGTCTATAACGACAGTGAAAGGCATTGCGTGAGCGTCGGACGGGGTTGCTTCAGCACTCAGCAGAACGATTACGGGGGAGAGCGCGGCAATCGCTACGACAGCCGCGATTATCAAATTCTTTTTTAAAAACAATGCGTTAAACATAATTCGCCGTTCTCCGTTTTTATTGACCTATACACATTATTTACAGAAGTTATCCACAGGAATCGCCCGTTTTTCACGAAAATGTGGATAACTTTGTGGATAACTTCGTAGATAACTGCAGTTTCAGGACATATACGAAAGCTTTAAGTTTCTTTTCGTGTTTTTCTTGAATAAAGCGATATAGACAAGTTTTGAGATTTCCGAAACGGCTATCACTCCGAACGAAACGAGGAGCATTTTCAGTATCGTCGGGGCGGACAGCGGAACCGTTCCGAAAACGCTTCCGAGAAATTGAGTTATCAGAAATTGAACGGCGGCGGCAAGCCCGAAAGCCGCAAGCATCGGTTTGTTGCCGAAGAAATCTTTAAACACGCTTTCGCTGCCCGTTTTTCGGCAGTTGAACGAGTTGAACAGCTGCAAGAGAACGAAAAGCGAAAAGACGGAAGTGGATATTTCGTTTTGCGGAACGTTCATAAAGTTCGTAAGCATCTGAAGAGAGGTCGCCGCGGTTATGTAAACGGTGCTCAGCATTATTTTCAGCGCGGTTTTTTTATCCACAAGGTTATCGGTGCGTTTTTTGGGTTTTTCTCCGAGGAGATTCGCCGTCGGTTTTTCAAGACCGAGAGTGAGCGCGGGAGGACCGTCCATTATGATGTTCAGCCACAGAAGTTGCAGAGCGTTGAACGGCGATTTAAGTCCGAGAAACAGCGCGATGAGTACCGTGGCAACCGCCGAAAAGTTTACGGTAAGCTGAAAGGTGACGAACCTTCGGAAATTACGGAAAACGTTCCGTCCGAAAGAAATAGCTTTGATAATCGTGGAGAACGAGTCGTCGAGCAGAACTATGTCGCCCGCTTCTTTGGCTATTTCCGAGCCGTTGCCCATAGCTATGCCTATGTCGGCTTGTTTGATTGCCGGGGCGTCGTTTACGCCGTCGCCGGTAACCGCAACGACTTCGCCCGTCTTTTTCAGCAGTTTCACTACGCGCAGCTTGGTAAGAGGCGTACTCCTTGCGATAACCGAAATTTCGGGAAGTATCGAAATCAGTTTTTCGTCGCTCATTTTTTCCGTATCGGCGGCGTTTAAAACCTCGTTTTTGCCTGCGGCGATGCCGAGCTTTTTTGCCACGGCGAATGCCGTATTTTCTCCGTCGCCCGTCAGCATCATCACTCGTATGCCGGCTCTTTTGCATTCGGAAACGGAATTTTTTACATCGCCGCGAACGGGATCCACGATTACGGCTATGCCGTCTATAAGGCATTCGCCGTCTTGCGTTTTATGTGCGAACGCGATAATTCTTCCTCCCTCGTCCGCGTATAAATCCGCTTTCTTTTTTAAAACGGAAACGTCGTTTTTTATCTGAAGAATAGCGCAAAGCTTTTCTATCGAACCTTTGTAAAATTCGATAAAATCCCCGTTAACGCGCGTTTTAGTGGACATGTACTTATTTTCGGAAGAAAACTCCGACCTCGAAACAACGGGGAATTTTCTTCTGTAATCGTTCGGGTTAACTTTTTTCGTCTTCGTCGCGAAGTCGATAAGCGCGCATTCCGTAGGATTGCCGGAAAGGGCTTTTTTCCCGTTTTGAGTTGCTTCGCCCGCCGTGGAGTTCAGAAGAATATTGTCATAGACGAAAGAGGGAAGAGCGACGGTTTCGGCGCCGACCGGCAGAATAAATCTTTCCACGGTCATTCGGTTTGTCGTAAGCGTGCCCGTTTTATCCGAGCAGATTATGCTTACGCACCCCGCCGTTTCGGCAACGACGAGTTTTTTTATAAGCGCGTTTTCCTTTGCGAGTTTCATAACGTTAAGGGATAGGGAAACGGCGACTATCGTGGGCAACCCTTCCGGCACGGCGGCAACGATGAGAACCACGCTTTCTATAAAAATTTCCTGAACGGAATCGAAGTTGAAGTTCCCGGAAAGATACAGCCTTATCGCGGAAACTACGAAAGTGACGGCGGCAGATATTCCTCCTATAATAGCAATCCACTTCCCGAGGCGCGTCAGTTTTTCGTTGAGTGGGGCGGAAATTTTGTTTTTTATCTGTAATTCGCCCGCAATTTTGCCTATTTCGGTGTTGTTCCCTACGGCTGTAACCACCATTTCTCCCGAACCCGTAACGCACATTGTGGAAGAGAAAGCGCAGTTTATTCTGTCCGCAAGATGTTCTTTTTCGCTCAGAACGATGTCGGCGCGTTTGTATCTCGGCTTGCTTTCGCCCGTCAGCGTGCTTTCGTCTATCGAAAGGGAGTTTGCTTTTATAATTCTGCCGTCGGCAACTATTCTGTCGCCTGCGGAAATAAAAACAACGTCGCCTACCACGAGTTCGGATTTCGGTATAAGTCTTGTTTCGCCGCCCCTCAGAACCTTTACGAGCGATTTGTCGGATATGTTTTGAAGAAGTTCGAACGCTTTTTCGCTCTTTCTCTCCATAAACGCCGTTATCGAAACGGACAGCATAACCGCCGCGAGCACGCCTATGCACTCGGTGAAATTCGCGTCGCCCGTTTTGAAAAGCTTTCCGACGTTCACGCCCGCGGTGACGGTCAGCGCGAAAAGTAGAATTAAAATCATAGGATCGCAAAAAGTCTCTAAAACGCGCTTAATCAAGCCTTTTTGTTTGGTTCCTTCGATAATGTTTTCACCGAACTTAGCTCTTCTCGGGGCAATTTCCGAGGGCGAAAGTCCTACTAAATCGTCTACTTGCAGTTCGTTTAAAACTTCTTCGCATTTTTTTGAATACATATAATTCTCCGTGTTGCGGCAGATGGCGGCGAATGAAAACGCCGAACGCCGGATGCAGTATTAAATTTTATGCTTTCCGTTTCAATAAAATGCAAATAAGCGAAATCAAACAATTTACTTTTAATCGTATTAGTGATATAATTACTTATGTAAACATTATACATTGGAGGGAATTACAGTGAAATTCCATGAGGTAGACATAAAGGGCTATAAAGCCGAACTGCCTGTATTAACGCTTCCGAGCGGCGTAAGCATCTGCTTTTTTAACTTGCACGGCGACACGCTTCTTACCGAGCATTGCGGTAAGGAAATAGCTAAGCTTGCCGACGGGTGCGAGGTGCTTATAACCGCGGAATCCAAAGGTTTGCAGCTAACCCACGTTGCGGCGAGAGAGCTCGGTCACGCGCATTACGCCGTCGCAAGAAAGACCAAAAAACTCTATATGCAGGACGGAATAGAAATTTCCATTCAATCGTCCATCACCACCGGCGCGGTACAAAAGCTTTATCTGTCGAAGCACGACGCAGACCTTATAAAAGGCAAGCAGGTGGGAATAGTGGACGACGTGGTATCTACGGGCGCGAGTTTGCAGGGGCTTGAAAAGCTCGTTGAAGAAGCGGGCGGAATAATTCACTCCAAACTCTTCGTTCTTGCAGAGGGTGACGCCGCGGAGAGAAAAGACGTTAAATATCTCGCTTCGATACCCATTCTTTGATTAAAAACGAACGTTCGGCAAACGATGTATGCGATACTATTCGTTTCGCTCATCTCGTTTCGAAAAAAATAAATTCTGAAGTAAAAATAGAGAAAGAGGGAGAACGCTCTTTCTAAAAGGAAAAAAATGAACGATAATTTAAATCCTCAACACGAAAAGGCTAAAAAGATTCTAAAAATAGCCGGGGCGATTGCTCTCTGCATAGGGTTGATATTCGCTGTTATAGGATTTGTCGATTTCTTTAAATCGGCAAGTTCTTCGGAAAAACCGAAACTGTTTTTCTTCTTGTTTATAGGTTTGCCGCTTATGTCTTTCGGCGGAATGATGCTTGCGTTCGGCTTCCACAGAGAGCTTATGCGCTACACTAAAAACGAAAGCGTACCCGTAATAAACGAAGCGGGCAAGGAAATAACTCCCGCGGTTAAAGATATTGCCGCTGCTGTAAAGAACGCGTCGGAAGAAAAGAAAACCGTTAAATGCCCGTTCTGCAATGCCGAAACGGACGCGGACGGCAAATTCTGTTCTTCGTGCGGCAAACAGATTGCGGACGTAATTTGTCCGTCCTGCGGAGAGAAAAATCCGGCGGACGGAAATTTCTGCAAAAACTGCGGAGAAAAACTTAAATAATAAAACGTATTCGGAGTTTCTTCGGGCGTTTCGTTTCTTTCCATCGTCGGCTTGTTTTGATCGGGAGAGAGCGGAACGTTCTTTTTTATGTTTTTTCGCGCTTACGCGCATTGTTTTATGCGGCTGAAAAATTCGCTTCAGTTTTTGTTTTAAGCAGAATTATGGAAGGCGGACGGGCATAAGTATAATATTATGTTTACCGTTAAAGTTATCGAAGAAGTTTTCGTTGCGCTCGGCGGAATAGCCGTATTTCTTTTCGGACTCAGGCAGATGAGCGATTGCATTCAGTCGCTTGCGGGGAGTAAAATGAAGCGCGCGCTTTACGGGGCAACCCGATCCAAAATCCGCGGAGTGCTTGCAGGTGCGGGCGTCACCGCGGTTATTCAGAGCAGTACGGCTACGAACGTTATGCTCGCGTCGTTCGCCGGCTCGGGCGCAATTACGCTCGGCGCGGCGATTCCGGTTGTTATGGGCGCGAATATAGGAACGACGGTTACGGCTCAGCTCGTATCTCTTTCGGGGGTAAATCTTTCCCTTGTCGGTTCGCTTTCCTCGCTTTTCGCGTTCGTCGGGTTCGTAATGACTTTTTTCGGGAGTGAGAAACTTAAAAAGACGGGAGGATTTCTGTTCGGTTTCGGGATTTTGTTTATCGGGCTCGGAATAATGAACGAAAGCATAATTTCGTTCGGCCAATACGCCTTTTTCAGAAAGCTTTTTACCGTAAAAAACCCCTTTTTTCTCATATTAAACGGCTTTTTGATGACAGGAATCGTGCAAAGCTCGTCTGCCGTAAGTTCTGTTATAATAGTGCTTTCGTCGGGAGGACTTTTGAGTTTCGAAAGCAGTACGTATCTTATTCTCGGTTCGAACATCGGCGCGGGGATAGCTGTTTTGCTTCTTTCTTCGTCCATGGAGAAGCAGGCGGAAAAGGTCGCCGTGGTGAACGTTCTTTTCAATCTTGCGGGAACTATAATCGTTCTCCCGTTTTTAATCGCTTTTCAAAAGCCCATAGAAAGCGCGTTTTATCTTATAAGCGGAAGTTCGGAAAGAATGATTGCCAATTTCCACACGGCGTTTAATCTGATAAGCGCGTTCTTGTTGTTGCCGTTCAGCGGAGGAATACAACGGCTTACTGAGTGTATTTGCTCGAAAAAACTACGGAAAAAAGAAAAAATTAAAGCCTATATATGATGATAAGGGATAAAAACCGTTCGGCTTTCGGGCGTTTTTCGGGGGACAAAAAACGTCGATTTACGCCTCCGAAAAAAACTGAAAAAAGTTTGAAAAAATTTATTTCAAACGTTTGACAAAACTATTTTTTCCGTGATATAATCAAACACGTTTTTAATAGCGAAGCGTTTTTTGGAACGATTTTATTCGTCGGTAATCGAGCTTGAAAATTTCGTGCGTCCGGCGGTAAAAAAGCGCGCGGAACTTACATATCAAAAGGCTTTAAAAGGCGTTTTTTCTTGGCGGTTGTGAAAGACCTCTAAAAAAAAACGCCCTTTTTTATGGAAAACGCGTAAAAAAACATTTTGCACAGGTATTTTTCAAAGCGATAAAATTTTATATAAATAAAGGAGTTTTAACAAATGACGAAATACATTTTCGTTACGGGCGGGGTAGTAAGCGGACTCGGGAAAGGAATAGTTGCGGCTTCGCTCGGAAAGCTGCTCGCGCTCAGAGGACTTAAGGTTGCAGCACAGAAATTCGATCCTTATATGAACGTTGATCCGGGTACGATGAACCCCATTCAGCACGGCGAAGTTTTCGTTACCGACGACGGCGGCGAAACCGACCTCGACCTCGGTCACTACGAGAGATTTACGGGGCACAATCTTACAAAGCTTTCAAACCTTACTTCGGGCAAAGTGTTCTGGACGGTTTTAAACAAGGAGAGAGAGGGCAAATATCTCGGGCAGACGGTGCAGATAATTCCTCACGTTACAAACGAAATCAAATCGTTTATAAGCGAGAACGCAAAACTTACCGGCTCGGATATAATGATTACCGAAATCGGCGGTACGATAGGCGATATCGAAAGTCAACCGTTCATCGAAGCGATTCGTCAGTTCTCGTTCGAAGTCGGCAGAGAAAACTGTCTTTTTATTCACGTTTGTCTGGTTCCGTACATTTCCGGTTCGGACGAATACAAATCTAAACCCGTTCAGCATTCCGTAAAAGAACTCCAATCCATGGGCGTTCGCCCCGATATAATAGTAACCCGTTCGGACGGCGACTGCGGCGAAGCGATAAGAGAAAAAATCGCATGCTTTTGCAACGTCGAAAAGGACTGCGTTATTTCCAACACCACGGTCGACTGTTTGTATAAAGCTCCGATGATGCTTCACGAAAACGGACTCGACGCGGTTGCATGCAGAAAACTCAAAATTCGCAACAAACTCGATTTAAAGCCGCTCAAGGCGCTTATAAAGAGCATAGACAGCAGAAAGGGAGAAGTTACCGTCGCGATAGTCGGCAAATACGTCGCTCTTCACGACAGTTATCTTTCGGTTATAGAAGGTCTTAATCACGCTTCCTATTCGAACGGCGTTCACGTCAATCTTATGTGGGTGGACAGCGAGGAGATAACGGAGGAGAACGTAAAAGAAAAGCTTAAGGGCGCGGACGGAATTCTCGTTCCCGGCGGCTTCGGCAAACGCGGCATAGAGGGTATGATTACCGCTTGTAAGTACGCGAGAGAAAACGCCGTTCCGTACTTCGGAATTTGCCTCGGTATGCAGATTTCAGTCATGGAGTTTGCAAGAAACGTTGCAGGTTTAAAGGACGCGACGAGCGGAGAATTTTCCGAAACGGGAACAAAGGTCATAGACCTTATGGACGATCAGATAGGCAAAAAGAAAGGCGGAACGATGCGCCTCGGCGGTTATCCGTGCAAGGTTGAGGAGAACACAAACCTCTATCGCGCGTACGGCGAAAAACTTATAAGAGAGCGCCATCGCCATCGCTATGAATTCAATAACGAATACAGAGATTTACTCACTTCCAAGGGGCTTGTAATAAGCGGAACTTCGCCGGACGGACATATAGTTGAAGCGGTAGAAGCGAATAACGGTACGTTCTTCCTCGGCGTTCAGTTCCACCCGGAATTTACTTCCCGCCCGGAAAAGACAAACCCGATTTTCCACGAATTCGTCAAATATTGCAAACTAAACAAAAAAGCTCACGAGGGCGCAAACAGGAAATAATATACAGGAGACAAAAATGGAATCGTTTATAAAAGATTTTAATGCAGACGTCTTTACCGAAGACGTGATGAAAGCAAGACTCCCCGAAGAAATCTTCAAAGAATACAAGAACTCCATAGAAACGTTCACGCCGATAAAAAAAGACGTTGCGGACGCAATCGCCCTTGAAATGAAAAGATGGGCGATGGAAAAGGGCGCGACGCACTACACTCATTGGTTCCAGCCTATGACGGGCGTTACCGCCGAAAAGCACGACAGCTTCCTTTCGGTATCGAAAAACGGCAAACCGTTTTCCGACTTTTCGGGCAATACGCTCGTGAAAGGCGAACCGGACGCGTCTTCGTTCCCTACCGGAGGAATAAGAGCTACTTTCGAAGCCCGCGGCTACACCACGTGGGATCCTACGAGCTATGCCTTTATTACCGATAACGTTCTTTGCATTCCCACGGCGTTCTGCTCCTACGGCGGCGAAGCTCTCGATTTGAAAACGCCCCTTCTACGTTCGTTGCGCGCGCTCAACAATTCTGCAAAAAGGGTGCTTAAGCTGTTCGGTCAGAACCCGTCGCAAGTTACTTCTTCCGTAGGCGCGGAACAAGAATATTTCCTTATAGACAAAGAAGTTTACGAAGCTCGCCCGGACATTGTCGCAACGGGCAGAACGCTTCTCGGCGCACGTCCTTCCAAAGGACAGGAACTCGACGACCACTACTTCGGCAAAATCAAAACGAGGGTTGCCGAATATATGCAGGAACTCAATAAAAGGCTTTGGAGGTTGGGCGTTCCCGCAAAGACCGAGCACAACGAAGTTGCTCCCGCTCAGCACGAGCTTGCCTGCATTTACGAAAACGCAACGCTTGCCTGCGATCACAACCAGATAGTTATGGCTATGATGAAGCAACTCGCCCCGAAGTTCGGAATGGTTTGTCTGCTTCACGAAAAGCCGTTCGAGGGAATTAACGGCAGCGGCAAGCACAACAACTGGTCTATCGCTGCGGACGGCAGCAACCTTCTCGATCCGGACGGCGACGATTCGAACCTTAGATTCCTCGCGTTCCTTACTGCGGTAATCAAGGCAGTGGACGAGTATCAGGATTTACTCAGAATTTCCGTCGCTTCGGCTTCCAATGACCATCGTCTGGGCGCGAACGAAGCTCCCCCCGCAATCGTAAGCGTTTTCCTCGGAGACGAAATCACCGAGCATCTCGACGGAATGATTGAAAAGGGAACAGGCAAAAAGGCAACGAAATGCACTTTGAATAAGGGCGTGGGTTCGCTCCCCGAAATTAAGACGGACGCAACCGACAGAAACAGAACTTCTCCGTTCGCGTTTACCGGAAATAAATTCGAATTCCGTATGCCCGGCAGCAGACAGTCCATTTCTCAGCCGAACACCGTTCTCAATACTATCGTGGCAAAGGCTCTCGACGACCTTGCCGATTACGCGGAAGGCAAGACCGACGTAAACAAAGCGATAGAAGAGTATATCAAAATCACGTACGAAAAACACAAGAGAATAGTCTTTAACGGCAATAACTATTCAGAAGAATGGAAGAAGGAAGCGGAGGAGAGAGGACTTAAAAACTACCGCACCACGCCGGACGCCGTTATGCACGTTACGGATAAGAAAAATATCGAATTATTCGAGAAATACGGGGTTTATTCGGAAAGAGAGATGTTTGCTCTCCGTGAAATAATGCTCGAAAATTACGTAAAGACCGTTCATATCGAAGCGGTTGAACTTATGACCGAGGTTATGAGCTACTCTTTCCCCGACGCCGTGGAATACAAGCTTACGCTCGCAAGAGAAGTGACGAAAACAGACCTTCTCTTTATGGAGAGTAAAGCCGAAAAATATCTTTTAAGCAATCTTACGAAACTTGTCAATTCCTTGTACGAGCAGTGCGGCAAGCTTAAAGACGAAATAGCAAAATGCGACGCGCTTTCCTCTCACGAAGAAAAAGCGAACTCCGTTTCCGGCAAGGTTTTGCCCGCTATGGAGACTTTGAGAAAAACAGCCGACGAGCTTGAAAAACAGCTTGGCAGAAAATATATTTCTCTCCCGACTTACGGCGAAATTCTCTCGAGCGTTAAATATTGATTTTATATCGAGCGTTAAATATTGGTTTTATATATTGTTGTTTGCGGCGCGGAAAAATGGTTTTTCCGCGCCGCTTGTTTGTTCACCGGAAAGGCAATTAATGTAACTGTAGGAATTCCGTCCCTTATCACTAACTGTTTTTGCGGCAATAAATCGGTTTTTCGGTAATTAGTGATGAAGAATGAAATCCCTATCAAAAATCTTTTACATTTTCCCTTATTTATTATATAATTGAAAAAAGCTTGCAATGCAACCGACGAAAAAGGAAATAAAAAAATGCAATTCGTGAAAAAAAACGAGATTTTAAAAGAACGGGAGATGACGTCGAAGGACTCGGGATTGATTTTTTCAATCACCGTTATTTCTATGTTTATAGCGTCGCTCGCGTTTGTTTCGGTGCTCGGCGCGCTTGCCGCCGCAAACGGAAAGAGCTACAATGATTATATCGAATCCGTTAATGATTCGTTTTTGTATTACGCGTTCAACTATCTCACAAGCTCGGCGTCGCTTCTCGCGGCTATTCTCGTCTTTTCGGCTGTAAAAAAAATAAAACCGTTTTCTCACGCGGGGTACGTAAAACCGCAGGGAAAGTATATAATTATCGCGGTAATGCTTTCGTTCGGGCTTCTTTTTACTTTCGGAGAGCTCAACGAACTGTTTTTGAGTTTTCTCGAAAGGTTCGGTTTCGAAAAACCCGATATGAAACTTCCTAACGGCGAATGGTGGCAGTATTTAAGCTGGCTTGTCATCGTAGCCGTGCTGCCCGCCGTTTTTGAAGAAACGATTTTCCGCGGATATATCAAAAAAGGTTTTGAAAGCGCTTCGCCGGTATTTTCGGTTCTTATGGGCGGGTTTATGTTCTGTATTTTTCACCAGAACACTCAGCAAACGCCGTATCAGTTTCTGTGCGGTGTGGTATTCGCTCTCGTAGCGTTAAAAAGCGGCTCAATATTGCCGTCCGTAATAATGCACTTTTTAAACAACGCGCTTACGCTCACTTTGAATTTCGCTTTCGGTGATTCCATGCCCGCGGCTTTGTATTATACTCTGATTGCGGTCGGCGGCGTATGCTTTGTCGTTGCAATGGTTTATCTGTTGTTCTTCGATAAGAGGAAAACGGAAGAACCCGAAAGGGAAAAAGGAGATGCTATCACGGGAAGCGTGGCGGAAGGGAGAAAGTCGACCGCAAGCGGCTCAAAAGAGAAAAGCCCGGTAAAACAAACGTTATCACCGTTTTTTTTGTATTCATTCGTCGGCTTTGCGGTGTGTATTGTTTCCTGGATAGCCGACTTAATAACTCATATAGGGTGAAAAAATGTTAAAGATAAAAGTCGTTTGCGTGGGCAAAATTAAAGAAAAATACTTCCGCGACGCGGTAGACGAGTACAAAAAACGTCTTTCTCGCTTTGCCGAAGTTACCGAGCGGGAAGTGAACGAAGAAAATATTTCCTCGGGCGGCGACGCGGAAACCGAAAAAATAATCGCGCTCGAAGGCGCGAATATAGAAAAAGAACTGAAAGGATACGTTATCTGCCTTGCGATAGAGGGGAAGAAGCTTTCATCCGAAAAACTTGCGGAAAAGCTTTCTTCGCTTAAAGACTGCGGCGACGGCGAAATTTGTTTCGTAATCGGCGGTTCTTACGGCATTTCGGACAAGGTAAAAAAACGTGCGGACGAGTTGATTTCATTTTCCGATATGACTTTCCCGCACACCCTCGCAAGGGTTATGCTTTTCGAGCAGATTTACCGCGCGTTTATGATTTCTTCCGGTTCGAAGTATCATAAGTGAGGGCGAAAGTCGGTATTTTCGCAAGTCGAGGCTCGGTGCGAGCGCCGCATTTTTTCCTCTTGAATTTTCCCTTCTGAATTTTCTCTCTAAATTTTTTTGCCCGCGGAATTATAAAGTCCGGGGCTTTTTTTGTAGAGTTTTTCGGCGGATTCAAGCGCGCCGCACGCGAATAACTTTCGCGAAAAAGCTTTGTGCGTAACCGAAATTTCCTCTTCGTCCGAGCGAAATGAAACGGTGTGAATTCCCGCAACGTCGCCTTCTCTTAAGGAGGTGATTTGAGCTTTTTCCTCAAGACAATCGTTCAGCGCGATTGCGGTGCCGGACGGCGCGTCCTTTTTGTTCCTGTTGTGCGTTTCCGAAATCGCAATTTTGTAATCCGGAAAAGCTTCGGCGAAACGAGGGAGAATTTGCTTTATAAACGCAATTCCTCGGGAGGTGTTTTCGGTAAGGCATACCGCCACGCTTTCGGAAAGTTTTTTTATTTCGTTTTTGTCTTCTTCGGAATAACCCGTCGTCGCAAACAATACGAACGACTTTGTTTTCGCTGCAAAGTCGCATATGTCTTCTAATGCGGAAGGGGAGGAAAAATCTATTATTCCATCGCACGTTTTTCCCGCCGTTTTTGCTTCGGCAAAAGACTTATACACAGGCACTGTGTTTTGTCCCGTCGCGTCGTAAACGGTTATTTCGTCGCCTGCGGTTGCTCTTTTGTCCACGCCGAATGCTATTTTGAAATTGTCTTGTTTTTCCGCGGCGAGAGCTGTTTCTCTACCCGTCTTTCCATAAATTCCGCTTATTGCGATTCGTATCATGCTTGCTCCTTTTTTAAGTACAATTTTTTTATTTTTTGGGCGTTTTTGCGTGAAACAGGGCACATTGGCAGTCTTAGCTCGTTTTTGCAAAGCCCTTTTAAGCTCATATAGTATTTAATAGCCGCGGGGTTTGTCTCCGAGTAAAGAATTTCTATCGAGCCTTTTTCGCTGTCGAACAATTCCGTAAGACTCGCGTTTCTGTTTTCGCATTTCAATTTTATTAAATCCGAAAAAAGTTTCGGCATGGCGTTAGCCGCCGCGCTTATTATTCCCTTAGCGCCCGAAATCAGTTCTTTGTCCGCAAGCAAATCGTTTCCCGAATATAATTCGAATTCCGGCAGCACTGTTTTAAGCTCGGCAAATCTATTTGCGTCGTTCGAGGCGTCTTTGATCCCGATAACGTTTTTTAAGCACGAAAGCTTTTTTATCAGTTCTACGGACAGGCTTATTCCCGTTCGACTTGGAACGTCGTATAGAATGACGGGCAGTTTTACGGAATTTGAAATTGCACGATAATGCGCGAAAAGCCCGTCTTCTTGCGGTTTATTGTAGTACGGAGTAACCGAAAGAAGACCGTCCGCGCCGAGAGATTCCGCCCTTTTCGAAAGCTTTACGGCGGTAGCCGTGCAGTTGCTGCCCGCCCCGGCAATAACGAATTTCCCATGCGAGCGACCGATTGTAAAGGTAAGAATTTCGTCGCGTTCTTTTTCGGAGAGGGTGGGCGTTTCAGCCGTCGTACCGAGAGAAACAAATCCGTCCGCGCCGTTTTCGATGAGAAAATCGATTATCTTTTCGAGAGAGTAAAAATCGATTTTCCCGTTTTTAAAAGGCGTGACGAGAGGGACTATAAGCCCCGAAAAATTTTTTTTCATAAAAAACCGTCCTGTAAACCGAGAATGCGTTTTTCAACAAGATAGCGAATTATACTTGCGTTTATAAAAGCCCGCGTTAAATATTCGGGCAAACAAATTATGTTTGCGTTAATATTTTATGCGAAAGAGAGTAAAACGTTTACAGCAATAATTTTCGGGTTTCGGCTCAGGACGAAAAAAGTTTTTTAAAAAAAATGAAAAAAAGTCTTTGCAAACGAGCTTCTTTTAATTGAGAAATTTTATTTTTTATAGTAATATATATGTATATTACTATGCGGTATTATACGAATCGGACAAAATGTTTTTCGTGTAATACGTAAAAATTCGAAGTAAACGATATTGTTTTTTTAAACCGTTGCGGTCAAAAGACTTCGTTTTCGTAAAAGGAGAAAAATGGCAAAGAAAAAAGGCTTTATGTCAAGGCTTATCGAAGGACCTGAGAGATCGGAGAATTACGCCCGTTCGACTCTTCCTTCTAATCGTTGGCAACTCGGTTGGGATATTTTCAAAACGAACTTCACAAAGCTCGTGCTCATTAACTTACTGCTTGCACTGTTCTGTATCCCGCTGTTTTTGATTTGGATACTGCACACGGGTAACACGTCCATGCTCGCTCAGCAGGTTCCGTTCGGCAGCTTTATGTCGTACCCGTTTATCGGCTCTATGAACGGAATGCAGGAGTACGTGGAAGTTCAGGCAAATATTCAATCGCTGATATTTTTACCGATTGCCGCGATAATACTTTCGGTAGGGCTTTCGGGCGTGCTCTATATTCTCAGAAATATGGTATGGACGGAAGGCGTATTTGTCGGCAGCGATTTCTGGAGAGGAATTAAGAAGAATTTCGGCATAGTATGTCTTACTCTGTTCGTGTATTCGATATTTCTCGTTCTCGGCGTAATTTCGTACGGGCTTTCCGGTTATCTTTCGGCAACCGGCAACGCAAACGCCGTGCTTATGACTATAACTCGGGTGGTAACGGTTATCGCGCTCGCGCTGATGACGATGATGTGTTTCCATATGCTTACGATGTCCGTAACGTACGAACTCGGCTTCTTTAAGCTCGTAAGAAACGCGTTTATTCTTACTATTTCGCTGCTGCCTACTAACATCTTCTTTCTTGCGTTCGCGCTCGTAGGCTTGTTGTTTACGATGATAATGCCCACGCTCGGCATAATGGCGCTTGTTATAATCGGTTTGTCCGGAGGGCTTCTCGTATGGACCGTTTACAGCCATTGGATTTACGATAAATTCATTAACGAAAACGTTCCCGGCGCAAAGAGGAACAGGGGTATTTACAGCAAACCCGGTTCGACTTCTTTCGGTGACGACCTTCAGGATTACGGCGAAGCGACTTTCGATACCGTCTATCTGAACAAACGCCCGATTAAGCCGATTACAGACTATGACGTGGAAATAATGGAACTTCCCGAATCGTTCGGCAGAGAGGACTTAAAGAAACTCGAAGAGAGCAAAGCCGAAATGAGAAGGGACAGCGATAAGTACGTGGAAGACGTCCTTTCGGGTAAAATCAAACAACATTCCGATCTCGAAGCGTTTAAGAATACGGACGGAAACGACGGAGAAGAAGCCGATAAAACGACCGAAGGCACAGAACCCGGCGACGGAGAGGAAACCGCTGACGGCAATAACGGCGAGAATAAAAACAAAAAATGAAAAATCCTTTGAACGCGTACGGTGCGATAGCCTCGCTATACGAGTATCTGATGGATGTCGATTACGACGAGTGGGCGGAGTATGTTCGCTCACTTATTTCACCTTATCTGAAAGGCAACGTCGGAGTGGACGCGGGTTGCGGAAGCGGCGCGTTTACAAGGCGGTTTAAACGTGCGGGACTTAACGTTATCGGTATGGATATTTCCCCCGAAATGCTCGCCGTAGCGGAAAGAAAAGCTAAGAACGAAGGGCTTAATATCCTTTACGTTCTGTCGGATATGCGCAAAATGAAGGTCAATTCCAAGGTTGACTTTATAACCGCGATTACCGATTGCATGAATTATATTCCGAAAGAAGACGTTGAAAAGACTTTTAAGCGTTTTGCCTCCTGCCTTAAAAAGGGCGGAGTACTCGCCTTCGACGTTTCCACCGAATACAAACTAAAAAACATTATCGGGAACAATATGTTCGGTGAGGACGGAGAAGACTTTTCGTATCTATGGTTCAACACGCTTACCAATGTAGGCGTAGAAATGGAAATATCCGCGTTTATACGCGATAAAGGCGACTTTTTTATAAAAAAAGAAGAACGCCACGTTCAGTATTTCCACTCGGAAGAAGAGCTGAAAAAAGCTCTCGGCAATGCCGGTTTCGACCTTAAAAAGACGGAAGGACATCTCGGGAAGAAGATTGACGATAAAACCGAAAGACTTAACTTTGTGGCGGTAAAACGCTGAAAAAGGTTGATGGTAACGGATAAATATAAAGGCTTGAATAAATATGGGCAGAGTTCTTAAAACTTTAATATACGACGGAGAAATTTCTCTTTCGCTTCTCGATACTACGGATATAGTTCAAAAGGCTATAGAGCTGCACAAACTTTCGCCGTTGTCGGCGGCGGCTCTCGGCAGGTCGCTTACCGCATGCACGTTTATGGCTACCACTCTGAAAAACGACGGGGACAAGCTTTCCGTTACGATTAGCGGCGACGGAATAGGCGGCAACATAGTCGTTTGCGGAAACAGCAAACTTGAAATCCGCGGGCTTATAGACAACCCGTCTGCAAATCTTCCGCTCAAAAGCAACGGCAAACTCGACGTAGCCGGTTGCGTAGGAACAAGCGGCAGAATAACCGTAATCAAAGATATAGGCTTGAAAGAACCGTATACCGGCAGCTGCAGAATAGTTTCCGGCGAGCTTGCAGAGGACTTTTCCGCTTATTACACTTACAGCGAGCAGCAACCCACAGCGATGGCGCTCGGCGTGAAAATAGGCGTGGATTACAACTGCGCGGGTGCCGGCGGGGTAGTCATTCAGACTATGCCCGGTTGCTCGGAAGAGAGTATAGCCAAAGCGGAAAAACTCATTTCAAACTTCACCGCGGTCAGTTCGATGATAGAAAACGGCGGGCTCGACGGGATTGTAAACGAGTTTTTCAAGGGGGAAAAGTTCGACGAGTACACCCCCGTTTACAAGTGTATTTGCAGCAGAGCGTACATTGAGAGTATTTTGCTTTCGATGGGAGAAAAGGAACTTTTGGCTGCGGTCGAAGATCAGGGTAAAATAGAGGTCGAGTGTCACTTCTGCGATAAGAAGTATCTTTTTTCGAAGCAGGAAGTGCTGAATATGATAAAGGAAGCAAAGAGTTGACAGAAGAATTCGTTCGCAATGACGATATGTTGCTTGATTTAGCCGAACAGAGAATGTCGGAAGGGAATATTACGGGGGCGGTATCGGTTTACCGTTCGCTGCTTGGCGAAAACCCGTTCGGTTACGACCAAAACGCAGGGATTGCCGAGGCGTTTACCGAAGCCGGGCTGTTTTCTCATGCTGTAAACGCCTGGTTTCGCGCGTTGTCGGTTGCCGCCGATGATTATCAAAGAGCGCGCGCGTTTAACGGACTCGGCGCGAATTATTATTTTTTAAACAATAACGTAATAAGCTTTCATTATTTCGGCGCGCAGGTTTCTATCGATGCGGTTTCCGATTTCGAATACAACGACGTGATAGAAGACATACGCGACGCGAGCGAAGAAGAATACTACAAACAGCCGTTCTACGTCGCGTACGATAAAGATAAAAAGAGTAGCGGGCGTGAGCTTATCGAAAAAGCCAACGGACTTGTGAATAACGGAGCTTTTACCGAAGCTTTGGAAACGCTTGCAAACGTCGGTGAAGACGACGAATGCTATAAAGAAGCGCTCGGCTTGATAGCGCTCGTACTGCTTATGTCCGAAAGATACGACGACGCCGTTTCGATGGGAGAGAAACTTCTCGCCGTGGACAAGAGCGATTTTTTTGCGAACTACGTTCTGGCGGGCTGTTATTACCATTCCGGGCAATCTGAAAAAAGCGACGAGTGCTTTAAGGTTGCCGCTTCGTCGGATTCGAAAAAGACGGAGAATTTCGAGCTGAGAATGTTACTGCTCAGTCTCGATACAAACAGAATAGGCGACGGGTTGTTCTACGCGAACAAAATCATTGCGGAAGATCCGTTTGATTTCGACGTGCTGTACGTTCGCGGAACGCTGTTATTCAACTCGGGCGACAGGCAAGGTTGCATTGACGACTACAAAAAAATAATAACTTTCACGGATAACCCGGCTGTAAAAAGCAGGCTGGAGTTTGTAAAAAAAGCAGATGGCACTGCCCAGTCGCTCCCTTACGAAACGAATTTGAGAGAAGCGGCAATGCGCTATATGCTCGAATTCATCAAAAAAGGCATACCCGAGCCGGAAAACGTTAAGTTTTCCGAAGTAAAAACGCATCTGGAATTCGTGATAAGGTACGGGATAACGGAGTTCGTGTCGAGCGTGTTGCAGCTCGCTCTGGCAATCGACGCGAAAGCCGCTCATGCGTTTTTAAAGGAAATTTTCCTCGATGTTACGGTTACGGACGAGATAAAAAGCGAAATAATCAGAGTTTATCTGATGCTCGGCATCAACATACCGGTCGCTTGCGTTTCTGCCAACCTGTATAAGGAATTTACCATTCGCCCGTACGCGTTTACCGGTTACGCCGCTACGCTGTTCGGCGTTGTATATTCGCTCGCCGCCGCTATGATTTACCTTATCGACCACACGAAGATACCTCTTTTGAGAAAGAGAACGGCAAAGGCGAAAGAGTATTACGAACAAAGGGGCGGTAACGAGAAAAGCGTGGAATACGCGGCGCTCGCGGCGGCGATTATTCATTCGATGAAGTTGAAAGTCATATCGGATAAAAAACTTTTAAAAGATATGTTTTCTATAAAAACCGAAGCGTTTGACGACGCGATACTTTCGATTTCGCCGTGCTGCGATAACGACGGCGAAATACAAAAGGGATAGAAATTTTAAATTTCCGACGAGGATTATTCAAAATGGCAGTTAAAATTATAGACGTTGACAGAATTTTCGAAAAACAGGTTCGCTCTGCGATGATGAGCAACAAAGGTAAATTTACGGAGGACGAGTGGGAAGATAAAATAGCCGGTATGTACTCGCAATTCGGAAAGACTCCTTTAGAGGAATTCGACGGAAAGTCGCCGGAGGCGTACTACGGAAGTTTTTCCGGCGAGGAACTCGCTTCCGCGCTGAAAAAGCACGTAACGAGCGGGGTGGACGTATCGACGTATTTGTTCGACGCTCTCGTTTCTTCCGGAGGCGCCGAAGATTATCTTATCGCTTTCTTAGACGATAAAAACGCGGAACTCGTAAGTTACTCGGTCAATATTCTTGCGGAAAAGAAATCGGATAAAGCGTTGAAAATCTTTCTTGAAAGAATCGTCTGCGACGAAACGAACGAGGGTATAAGAGAGGCTATGGGCGAGGCTGTTATAGATAACGCGAAAGAGCTGCAGAATTTGCTTCTCGCCGTTAAGGGAAAAGCAGGGAAAGGCGAGATGTACGTTGCGGAAGCGCTTGCCCGTTGCGACAGAAAACAGGAGATTTTCGAATATCTTACCGGCGAGTTTATGAAGGAGAGCGACAACAATATGATCGCTTATTACGCTTGCCTTCTTTCCGAATACGGCGACGACAGAGCCGTAGAATTCCTTAAGACAAAAATTAACGAGCCGGAACTCGATTACGCGGCTTACAGCGAACTGAAAAACTGCATAGAAGAGCTCGGCGGCGAATGCGACGACTTGCGAGACTTCTCCGGCGACGCTACGTATAAAAGAATTAAAAATCTGTCCTGAACGCGCGTTTGATAAAACGGGTAAGCATAATAAAGCAAAATCTTTTTAAAACATAATACGGAAAAGTCTTTCATACTAATTGAGTATGAAGGACTTTATTTTATCCGTTTGTTTCTGCTCGTTTTCGATTATCGGCGGAATAATAGGCGCGGGATTTATTACGGGAGCCGAAATCGTCAGATTTTTCCCGTTGTACACCGTTTTTCCCTGTTGCTTTTTACTGTTCGTCGTGCTGTTTTTATTCTTATTCGGAATAATGTCCGCGGGTGCGAATTACGGAGAAAAACAGTCGAATTTGCGCGTTTTAGGGGCTTTTTATAAAATATACGAGCCGTTTGTGTTAACCGTTTCGTTTATTTCGGTCGTCAGTATGTGTGCGGGAATAGATAACCTCGTGGCTACGGTGTCGGGCGTTTCCGAAAAAATCCCGTCGGCGTCTCTGCCGCTTATCGTCGCTTCGTACTTCGTCTGCAAAAAAGGGGTAAACGGCATAGGCGTATTCAACCTTGTACTCGTGCCGGTAATGATTTTGTTTATTCTGCCTCTCGGCGCCGGGCTCGATATGTGCGAAACCGGGAATTATCCCGTGTCGCTTCGGAAAATTGCCGAAATAATAATATATGCGGGAATGAATTGTTTTACATCCGCGCCGCTTTTGTTCGAACAGGGCGAAAAATACGGATTGAAAGCCGTGTTTGCGGGCGCGTTATTCGCTTCGCTTATCGTTTCCGTATGCGTAGGCGTAGTCGTCGTAAGGATAGCCGTTACGGGCAGCGGCGGCGCGATGCCTATAATGAGCTCTCTTTTGCAAAACAGAACTTACTATTCGTTGTTTGCGTTTATAACCGCGCTCGGTATTGTCACAACGCTTGTCTGCGCGCATTTCGCGCTTGTATCGTTTGCAAGCAAATACCCCGTAAAACGCATGTTAAACGGGGTATTTATAGTTCTTGCAATCGCTGTTTCGCGCCTCGGGTTCGAGTCGATTATAAACTTTGTATATCCGCTTGTCGGTGTTTTCGGCGCGGCGTATTGCATAAGCATAGCCGTTTTCTCGTTTCGGAATATATTTTTTCAAAAAGCGGGAAAGAGGAAAAGTTTACTTTCGTTTGGAGTTGATTTTCCTTTCCGCAAGCGAAACGAGCGCGTACATACCCGTGGCGAGAATGC
This sequence comes from Christensenellaceae bacterium, assembly GCA_022768945.1. Classification (GTDB taxonomy): domain Bacteria; phylum Bacillota; class Clostridia; order Christensenellales; family Borkfalkiaceae; genus RGIG3732. The sequence continues at coordinate 20,844 of JALEKY010000068.1, forward strand.
AAAGAACGAGAGTGGAGGCGTAAACGAGGTCGAGTCTGAAAACCTGCCCTCCGTAAACGATGAGATAGCCGATGCCCGCTTCGGAAACAAGGTATTCTCCCATAATCGAGCCGATCCAACTTAGACCGATGTTGATTTTCAGCATACTTATAAAAGCAGGTATGCTCGACGGCAGAACAAGCTTTGCGAGGATTTGAAATTTATTCGCGCCCAAGGTTTTCATAAGCAGTATTTTGTTTTCGTCTGTCGAAATAAATCCTGCGAGCATGGTTATAACGGTCACGATAACCGTTATCAGTACCGCCATAACCACGATTGCCGTTCTTCCGCTGCCGAACCAGATTATAATAAGCGGACCGAGCGCGATTTTCGGCAAGCTGTTTAAAACGACAAGGTAAGGTTCGGCTATCTTCCGTACGGTTTCGTTAAACCACATGAGAAGCGCGATTAGCGTTCCGCCTGCCGAAGCTATTATAAAGCCGAGCAACGTTTCGTACAGCGTTATTGCCGAATGTTTTATAAGGTCTCCCGAAGACGCGAGAGCGTAAAGAGACAAAGCGATTCTCGACGGGGACGAAAATATAAATCCGTCCGTCAGACCTATTCTGTAAGATAATTCCCAAATCATGAGGAAAATAACGAATATCGCTATCCTTATCGCGTTTATTTTTATCGCGCGCCGTTTTATTCCTTTCAGATAGAGTAGGTGTTCCCTTGAAATTTTTTCATTGGTTTTCATCGTTAAGACTTCTCCACAGTTGTTCGAAAATTTTTCCGAAATCGGGCGTTTTTCTGCGTTTTAAAGGGGTAATTTCTTTTGAGAAAGGCAAAATTTTCTCTTCCCGTACGCTTGCCGGTCGCTTTGACAGAACAAAAACTCTGTCCGCGACCGATACCGCTTCCGAAATGTCGTGCGTTACCAAAATCGCCGTTTTGTTTTCCTTTCGTATTATTTTATAAACGTCGTCGCAAACGTTGAGCCTCGTCTGATAGTCGAGCGCCGAGAAAGGCTCGTCGAGAAGGAGCACTTCGGGCTTTGCCGCAAGCGTTCTTATAAGCGCGGCGCGTTGCCGCATACCACCCGAAAGCTCGCTCGGTTTTCTCGAAGAAAATTCTTTAAGTCCGTATTTTTCGAGAAGAGAAACGCAGTATTTTTTGTTTTCTTCGTTAAGAATTTTTTTGATTTCAAGAGGCAGAAATACGTTTTTCTCTATGGTGCGCCAAGGAAAAAGTTCGTCTTTCTGGAGCATATAACCGAGTTTTTCGGGCTTGCCGTTCAGCTTTTTGCCGCCTATGAAGATTTCCCCTCCCGTCGGGGGGAGCAGTCCCGCTATAATGCTCAGCAGCGTGCTTTTTCCGCAGCCGGACGGACCGATTATCGCCGCAAACTCCCCCTCGTAAACGGTGAGTGACAGATTTTTAACCGCCTCGGTTTCCGCCGACAGCGAGTGATACGTAAGCGAAATGTTTTCAAGTCGTAAAATCGGGTTCATCTGTAAAATCCTTTTTTGTTTCGTCGCTTATCGCCGCATAAGCGGCGGAAAACGCCTAAGCGTAAATTTTGTTGTAAACTTCTTTTGCTATGCTGTTGTCGCAAAGAATTTCGAGCGTCGTTTTTTTGTCGAGTTCTCCCGCTCTCGTCATTATGTTCTGAAGCCTTTCAAGCCCGTCTTCGGTCATCGAAAAGTCTTTTTTCCAGGCGTCTATACGTTTGTAGCTTTCTATTGCGGTTGCAAGCGAATTTATCGGCGTATCGGGAAACTGAGGCGAAATAATCTTTGCGACTTCCTCCGCGTCCTTTTCGGAAACGAACTTTTCCGCACGTTGCAGTGCGGTTACGAATTTAACTAAAACATCGCGATTTTGCGCGATATATGAGGTTAACGAAGAAAAAGTCGTATAAGGGATTTCGCCGCTTTCCTCGCCTACGGAAGCGACGATATAGCCTTTGCCGAGTTTTTGAAATTCCGAAGCGGTGGGTTCGAACAGGGTTACGTAGTCGCCGTTCCCGCCCTCGAAAGAAGCCCCCATAAGGTTGAATTGCACGGAGTTGTCGAGCGTAATGTTTTTGCCGTTTATAAGTCCGTGTTTGTTCACGACGTACTCGAACGTCATTGCGGGTACGCCGCCCGTTCTTCCCGCGATTACTTTTTTGTTTTCGAGTTTTTCCCAGGTGAAGTCGTCGTCTTTTTCTCTGCCGAGAAGGAAACTGCCGTCGCGCTTTGTCAGCTGCGCGAAAACTTTCGGGGCGTTTTCTTTGCCCTCGTTTATTACGTATACGGAAGCTTCCGGTCCGCAGAACGCTATATCGCAACTGCCGGACAGAAGCGCCGCCATGGTTTTATCCGCGCCTCCGCCGTTCGTCAGGTTGACTTCAAGACCTTCCTCGTCGAAAAACCCGTTCTCTTTGGCAAGATAGAGCGGCGTATAGAACACCGAATGCGTTACTTCGTTCACCCTTAAAGTAATCTTGCCCGAGTTTTTGCAGGAAGAGAGTATGCCGAAACAAAATGCGGCAAGAATAATCGATACAAGTATTTTTTTCATTTTTCCTCCGAAGCGGATCTTTTTGCTTTGTGCCCGCCGTGTGATTGTGCCCGAAAGCGAAAATCGCCGCGCGATAATAACTCCGAGCAGTACGCTACATAATATGTTTTTTCGCTTTTTTAAGTTAACGGATATGCGCCCCGGCAAACCGCGGCAAAGCGGCTAACGGCGGCAAAATTTCAAGAAGTTAAAAACATCTTCGGGGGTATATGCGGCGACATAAGTATATATAATTATTAAGTACATATATTTGACTTTCGCTATTCGGTTGTGGTAGAATTAAGAGAATGAAGTTTTATTGCTTTTTTGCGGTAGCGGAAAGGCGCAGGATAACAGGAGGTCAACAGATTTTTACTATGGATATGCCAAAAACGTATTCTCCTAAGGAGTTCGAAAAAAGAATATACGAAGAATGGGAAAAACAAGGCTATTTTCACGCTCAGCCGAACGCGGACAAAATTCCTTTTACGGTGGTTATTCCCCCGCCGAATATAACCGGTCAGCTCCATATGGGGCATTCGCTCGATCAGACTCTTCAAGACAGTATAGTCCGTTATAAGCGTATGCAGGGTTACGAAACCCTTTGGCTTCCCGGAACGGATCACGCCTCCATCGCTACCGAAGTTAAAATCATCGAGCAGATGGCTAAAGAGGGGCTTACGAAGGAAGACCTCGGCAGAGAGAAATTTCTCGAACGCGCCTGGGCATGGAAAGAAAAGTACGGCAATCGCATCGTAGAGCAGATTAAGCAGCTCGGTTCTTCGTGCGATTGGGACAGGCTCGCTTTCACTATGGACGAAAAGTGCTCCAAAGCCGTGCGCGAAGTATTCGTAAATCTCTACAAAAAAGGGCTTATCTATCAGGGCAGCAAGATAATCAACTGGTGTCCGCATTGCAAGACTGCTCTTTCGGACGCCGAAGTGGAGTATTCGGAAGAACCTTCTTTCTTCTGGCATCTTCGCTATCCTTTCAAGGACGGAAGCGGCTATCTCGTGGTTGCGACAACCCGTCCGGAAACGATGCTCGGAGATACCGCCGTCGCGGTCAATCCGACGGATAAGAGATACAAAAAACTTATAGGCAAAACTCTTATTCTTCCTCTCGTAAATAAGGAAATTCCCGTTATTGCGGACGAATACGTCGATAAAGAATTCGGTTCGGGCGCGGTTAAAATCACGCCGGCTCACGATCCTAACGACTTCGAAGTCGGTTTAAGACATAATCTCGAGGTGATCCGCGTTATGAACGACGACGGCACGATGAACGAGAAAGCGGGCGCGTACGAAGGTCTTGACAGATACGAAGCGAGAAAAAGAGTGGTGGAGGACCTTGAAAAATGCGGCTGTCTCGACCACATCGAGCCGCACGCGCACAACGTAGGTCACTGCTATCGTTGCCACAGCGACGTAGAACCGATTATATCCAAACAGTGGTTCGTAAAAATGGAGCCGCTCGCGAAACCCGCAATCGAAGCGGTGAGAAAGAACAAGGTTAAATTCACGCCCGACAGATTTTCCAAAATCTACTTTAACTGGATGGAGAATATCCGCGACTGGTGTATTTCCCGTCAGCTCTGGTGGGGACATCGCATACCGGTATTCTACTGCGAAGACTGTGGCGAAGTGATAGTGGAAAAACAGGATCCCGTCGTTTGCCCGAAGTGCGGTTCGGCGCATTTAAGACAGGACGAGGACGTTCTCGATACCTGGTTCTCTTCCGCGCTCTGGCCGTTCTCCACGCTCGGTTATCCGGACGCTACCGCCGACATCGAATACTTCTATCCTACCGACGTACTCGTTACCGGTTACGACATAATCTTCTTCTGGGTTGCGAGAATGATTTTCTCCGGGCTCGAACATATGAAGCGCGTTCCGTTTAAGGACGTTGTAATTCACGGGCTCGTGCGCGACGCCGAGGGCAGAAAGATGAGCAAATCTCTCGGCAACGGTATAGATCCGCTCGAAATCATAGACGAATACGGCGCGGATTCTTTGAGGTTCTCGCTGATAAACGGCGTAGCCGCCGGTAACGATACGAGATTTTCGAAAGAAAGAACGGAAAGCTCGCGGAACTTTATGAACAAAATATGGAACGCCTCGCGTTTCGTAATTATGAATTGCGAAGGAAATACCGTTCCCGATATTTCCGAATGCAAACTCACCCTTCCCGATAAGTGGATTATCGGTAAACTCAATCAGGCGGTAAGAACGGTTACCGCTAATATGGAAAAGTTCGAAATAGGGCTTGCATGCGCCGCCCTTTACGACTTTGTGTGGAGCGATTTTTGCGACTGGTTTATAGAACTCGCAAAACCCGTGCTTTACGGCGGCGACGAAGCTAAAAAGGCTTCCGAACTCGGCGTACTCGTGTTCGTGCTTAAAAACACGCTCAAACTGCTCCATCCTTTCATTCCGTTCATAACGGAAGAAATTTATCAGAACCTTCCCGGAGCAGACGGCAGCATAATGGTGTCTTCTTTCCCGAAGTACAATTCGCAGTATAACTATAAGAAAGAGGGCGCGAATATGCAGGCGGTTATGGAAATAATCAAAACCGTCCGCAACATAAAGGCTCAGACGGGCGCGGCTCCTTCGAGAAAGGTTCAGCTTTTCGTTAAAACAGAAACTTCGCAAAAGGTTATAACTTCCTGCAAGGCGTATATCGAAAAGCTTGCGGGCGTAAGCGAAATAGTCTTTGTAAAGAGCAAGGACGAAGTAGAAGGAAAGGTCGTTTCGCAGGTTCTTCCCACGTGCGAAATGTTCATTCCTTTGGGCGAGCTTGTGGATACCGAAAAAGAAGTGGCTCGTCTTAAAGCGGAGCTTGAAAAGGTTGAGGGCGAAATAGCGAGAGCCGAAGCAAAGCTTAACAATAAGGGCTTTGTAGAAAAAGCTCCGAAAGCGCTCATCGACGGCGAAAAACAAAAGCTTACCAAGTATGCGGAAATGAAAGAAAAATTAACGGCGCAAATAAAAGAGTTCCAAGATTGATTGTTTCGCCCGTTCCGGCGGAAAACGACAATCGACGGACGACAGGAGAATTTTTTGAAAAAAAATAACAAGACATTAAAAGTACGTTTTCTCGGCGGGCTCGGTGAGATAGGAAAGAATATGACCGCCCTCGAGTACGGCAAAGATATTTTGGTTATAGACGCGGGCGTGGCTTTTCCTACGGAGGCTATGCCCGGCATAGACCTCGTTATTCCGGATACGTCCTTTCTCGTTCAAAATAAGGACAGAGTTCGCGGAGTCGTTCTCACTCACGGGCACGAGGATCATATCGGCGGCTTGCCTTTCCTTTTAAAGGACGTGAACGCCCCCGTTTACGGTACGAACCTCGCGCTTGCCCTTGCCGAAAGCAAGATGCGCGAAAACCGCATTAACAATTACAATTTCAACTGCGTAAAACCGGGTAGCGTGGTAAAATTCGGCTGCTTCTCGGTGGAATTTATTCACGTAAACCACTCCATACCCGGCGCGGTCGCTCTTGCCATTACCACTCCGGTCGGCGTGGTGTTCCATTCGGGCGACTTCAAGGTTGACCTTACGCCCGTAAACGGCGAGATAATGGATATTACGAGAATATCCGAAATAGGCAAAAAAGGCGTGCTGCTTCTGATGTGCGAATCGACGAACGTCGAAAGACCGGGGTACACGTTGAGCGAGAGCATAGTAGGCGAAACGCTCGACAGGCTATTTCAGGAAAACGACAAGCGCAGGCTGATAATCGCCACGTTCGCCTCGAACGTTTCCCGTTTGCAGCAGATATTAAACCTCGCCGCAAAGTATAAAAGGAAGGTGGCTTTCCTTGGCAGAAGTATGGAAAAAGTTACCGAAGCCGCGGCAAAGATAGGCGAACTCACCATTCCCGAAAACACCATTGTCGAACTCGACAGACAAAAGAATATTCCGGATAAAGACTTATGTATCGTTTCAACCGGCAGTCAGGGCGAGCCTATGAGCGCGCTTACGAGAATGGCGGCGGACGATATCAAAAACGTAAAAATAGGCTCCAACGACACGATAATCATTTCGGCTTCGCCTATACCCGGCAACGAAAAGATGATTTATTCGGTCATAAACAGCCTTTACAAAAAGGGCGCGGAAGTCGTGTACGAAACGCTTGAGAAAATTCACGTTTCGGGGCATGCTTGTCAGGAGGAGTTAAAAATACTTCACTCGCTCGTAAAACCCAAGTTCTTCATACCCGTCCACGGTGAGTATCGTCACCTTAAAAAGCACGTAAAACTCGCAAAATCGCTCGGTATGAAGGAGAGCAGCATGTTGATTGCCGAGATAGGTTCGACGATAGAACTCACTTCCAAATCGATGAAATTCGGAGAGAGTTTTCAGGCGGGTTCGAGACTTGTCGACGGGCTTAATATCGACGACAGCGAGCTTATGGTTCGCGACAGAAAGAACCTCGCGGAAGAGGGAGTTATCTTCGTCGTATGCTGTCTTTCGGCGGAGAGCGCGGAACTTTTGCAGGAACCGATTATCGTCTGCAAGGGAGTAACGCTTACGGACGAGCAGAAAGAGGAAATGAAACGTATAGTTTCGAACACCGTAAAGAAAAACGACGTGAAATCGATGGGCGACAAGTCCGAACTTCGCGGAGCTATCCGCAGGGCATTCAAAAACTACGTTTTCAAGAGAACGAAAGGAAATCCGATGGTGCTTCCGGTTATTACGGAAGTATAAGGCGGCTTAAAACAAAAACAGCCCTATAAACGAAAGATGAGCGAATATACGAAAAGCCTTGTTAAAACAAAGGTGGACGGCAAGCTTGCCGAAATGAGAAAAGACTATAAGGGCGACGGCGTTCCCGTCATTCTCGATGAAAGTCTTAACGCGCTTTTGCTTAACGTAAAAATTAAAAATCCCAAAGAAATTCTCGAAATAGGCACAGCTACCGGGTGTTCCGGCATAGCTATGCTGAATAATTGCGACGGCAATCTTACCACGCTGGAAACGGATTCCGACGTATTTCTTATCGCAAAAAAGAATTTCGAAGATTTCGGGCTTTCCGACAGGGTTACGCAGTATTACGGCGACGCCGGAGAAGTGATTTTAAGCCTCGAAAAGACGTTTGATTTCATTTTCCTCGACGGACCGAAGGCGCACTATCTCGAATACTACCCGATCTTGAAAAAAATGCTTAACCCGGGCGGCGTGCTTTTTGCGGACAACGTGCTGTTCCGCGGCTACGTCGATCCCGCTAATAAGTTTCCTCGGCGGTTTATCACGATAGTAAAAAGAATGAGGAAGTTTTTGTCCGTCGTTTCGGAGGACGAGGATTTTATCTCCGAGGTTTTCGATGCGGGCGACGGAATTTTAGTCGCTGTAAAAAAATAAACGACAGATATAAGTCATTAAGTAAAAAAGCGCGACGAATCGCGCGTTAAACGAATAAAACACGGGCTTAACCGCACTCGTAATAAGAGTAAACAAACAGATGAAAAAGGTCGAACTGCTCGCGCCTGCGGGCAATTATTCTAAGTTTTTAACCGCAATGCGTTTCGGCGCGGACGCGGTGTATATAGGCGGAAAGAACTTTTCTCTCCGCGCGTTTTCGGATAACTTTACCGAAGACGAGATGAAAAAAGCCGTGGAGTACGCTCACTCTTTAGGAAGAAAAGTATACGTTACGGTCAACATTTTCGCGCGCAACGCGGATATAGAAAAAGCCGAGGAGTATTTTAAGTTCCTCGAAAGCATAAACGTCGACGCGGCGATAGTTACCGACGCGGGGCTGATAGCGGTTGCCAAAAGCGTTGCGCCGAAGCTTGCTTTGCATCTTTCCACGCAAGCTAATACGCTCAATTACAAAACGGTCGAATTCTGGGCGGGGCAAGGCGTAGAAAGAGTCATTCTCGCAAGGGAACTTTCTCTTGCCGAAATAAAGGAAATCAACGACCGAATGCAAGGAAAGGTCGAAACGGAAGTTTTCGTGCACGGCGCGATGTGTATTTCGTACAGCGGCAGATGTCTTCTCAGTAATTATTTGAACGGCAGGGATTCAAATCGCGGCGAATGCGTTCAGGCGTGCCGATGGCATTACGAAATCCGCGAGTTCGAAAAGGGCGGAGATTATCTCACCGCCGAGGAGGACAAGCGCGGAACGTACATTCTGAACAGTAAAGATTTAAATATGATAGATCATCTCGACGAGCTTATCGAAACGGGAGTTTCCTCCCTTAAAATAGAAGGGAGAATGAAGAGCGAATACTATCTCGCCACCGTGATAAACGCATACCGCAGGGCTATCGACGAGTATTACGAAAAAGGTTCCGATTACAAAAAAACGCCCTTTTTCGCGGAGGAACTCAAAAATACCATGCACCGCGCGTTTACTACGGCGTATATGCTCGGAGATAATAAAAATACCGTCAACTATGAGAATTCGCAGTCGGCGGGCGACGCCGTATTCGTTGCGTACGTTAAAGGTTACGATAAAGAAAACGGCAGAATGATTGTGGAAATGAGGAACCGCTTTAAAAAGGGCGACGTTCTCGAGCTTCTCTCTCCTACGGATAATTTCGGAAAGGAGATTGTCCTTTCGAAAATAGAGAACGAAAATGGAGAAGAGGTGGAGGACGCAAAGCTCGTTCAGCAAACCCTGTATATTTACACCGACGTAGTTGCCGGCGAGGGCGATTTTTTAAGAAGAAAGGCGTAGATGCCGTCGACGCCGACGGCGATAACGGAGGTTGAAAAAGTTTATGGATAAGGTTAATTTATACGTGCTCGATATTTCGGATAAGCCGTACGACGCAAGCAAACTTCCGCTTCTCGAAGACAAGAGAAGAAAAAACGCGGAAGAAGCGAAGAATTTTTTGTATAAACTTCGCACGCTTTATTCCGGGCTGCTGCTTAGGTACGCGCTGAAAAGCGAGGGAGAAGTAGTTCCGACGCCGCTTAACGTAAAGTATAATTCGTTCGGCAAGCCGTTTATTACCGACGGGTTTAAGAATTTTTCGATAACCCATTCGGGCAATCTTGTAATAGTTGCCGTTTCGGAAAGCGAAGTCGGCGTTGACGCGGAAATAATTCAGAAAAAAGTGTATACTCACGTCGCCTCAAAGGTGTTTTCCGAAAAGGAAAAAAGCGAATACGAAAATCTGTTCGGAGAGCCGAAAACCGAATATTTTATCTCCAAATGGACGCAAAAGGAAGCGTATCTTAAGTATGTGGGAACCGGGCTTACCGGCAACCTTACGGCGGTTGCTTCGGAAAACGGAAAAATCAAAGGCGTACCCGTTTGCACACAAAAAATAACGAGCGGAATATACTCTTACTTCGTATCCATAGTTACGGGGGGAGAGGTTCAAACGAACGTTATTTTCGTAGACGAGGTTTAAAAAAGGACTCTTCGCGGATAACGAATTTTTTAAAAAACCTTGCAAAACGCGCGTTATCCGATAATATAAGAAGTTGAAAACTTGCTTGCAAGGGTTTGGAACTTCGCCTTATTTCAAACTGTGATGCACAATTTATTGTGGCAGTTGCGTTTAGCAACTTAAAATTTGACTTGTTCAAATTTTAACATCACATAGTTTATATTTATTTAAAAACATACGGAGGTTTTATCCATGGAAGCGGAGTGCGGAAATTCAAAAGAAGCCATATCGGTGGCAACGCTTCG
>JALEKY010000025.1 GCA_022768945.1 Christensenellaceae bacterium
GCGGGGAAAAAGTACATTTCGGGCTTGCCGTCGCTGCCGACTCTTTTCGCGTGTTCGTCGCGGTGATGAATGTGATGAGGAAGCGGACCTGCGTTATCGAAAAACTTGGAAAACATAGGCCATTTATGATATTTGTTCCAAAGATTTTCGCCGATTATCTCGCCTTTGAGTTCGTCTACCATATCACGGAGCAAAACCTGATCCTTTCCGTCGGCTGAAACAACGTAAGAAAGCCCCTCGTCCTCGGGTGTGCCTGGACCATTCTCCGCCCACGTGGTAGACGCAAACCATCTTTCGTCAATTCCGCCCTTTTCAAGCCCTAAAACATAATAATCGTCGGGATGCAGTTTAATTCTCTTGCCCGGACGACAAAAACTTCTCGGAACCCACGTAGGTTTCAGTCTTAAAACGCCGTTGCCTTCAGTCAAAAAATCCGTTTTTTTCATATTTTTCCTCCAATATACGTTGTAAATCGTTTATTTTTCATTGTTTGACGATATTCAAAACTTCGAGAATTTCACGCATCGGTTGCGACAGGTTTTCGTTATTAAAACACTGCGGAATTTCGCCGGTAAAGAACTTACACCACACCGAAGCGGCAAGCAATCTTCCATAACTCAATGACAGATGGAATCCGTCTCTATTCAAAGACAAACCGCCGTTTTTATAGTCAAACGAAGGTTTAGCGCGCAAATTTTGAACGGCTTCGCCTACTCTGATTATCCGCAGATTTTCTTTTGCGGAAACTTTTTCATAAGTTTCTTTAATTGCCTGCGCCATTTGTTCTCTGTCGGAATTATAAGTTACGAAATCGGGGTGCCCGCTGCCGATTTCATACGACCACGTTTCGTGCAAAACTATTTCCGCATCGCTGTATTTACGCACATAATCGAGCAACTCGACGAGATACGGATAGAACGAATCATAAACGCCCGATCGACCGCTGACTTGTTGAACGGTTATATAATCCCACTTATCACTGATGAGCGCTTCTTTTATGCTGACAAGCGCGTTCTGCATTTTTTCGCCGTTTTCCTGCAGTTCGTATTTCGCGGCGTCGTTTTCAATATTAGCCACGTGCATGTCAAGACTACATCCGCCGATATACAAATTTCTCACCGTTATTTTATCGGTTAAAAGTTGCAAAAGCGCCGTGGAATCCTGTGAAAAACTGTTACCTATGCATAATATCTTCATTATATAATCTCCAAAATTTCCGTAAGATTATCAACCTTTTTATAGCAAAAACCATCAAGCCCGCTTTTAGATATATTGCCCGTGTTCAATCCGACGACGGGAAAGCCGGCGAATCTCAACGACAACACGCCGGCAGAAGAGTCCTCTATACCTAAAACGTGCGAATCGTCTTTTACGTTCAACCCTAAATGAGCGAGTTCGCTGTAAATAAACGGATGCGGTTTGCTCGCTATTTCGCCGACGGTCCCGTAAACGCCTACGTTTTTTCTGTCTCCGCCCGTTATTATGCTGTCGTAAAACTTTAACGGATCGCCCATATCCAACTGCCGGAACACCGAAACTATTTCGGGAATTGCCTTATATTTAAGCCCGCTCGTGGCAAGCCCGATTTTTATACCGCGTCTTTTTACTTCGAGCAAAAACTCTTTAAGCCCTTCGCTCGGCTTGAACGCGTTCGCATTGCCCGCGCCGTTCATAACCTTTTCGAGTTCTTCGTTTGCGGTGATATGGTAAATGGCGTTTGCGTCCTCTATCTTTTTGTCTTTACAATATTTGTTTATGCAATACCTTAAATGCTCTACCGTGGTGTAACCCGAAACGAACGGTTCGTCCGCATCTTCCAACGTGAATTTCGGGTTGCCCATAAGTTTAGCCATCGTCGTCTGAATTATGTAAACCCAGAACCCTTCACTATCGAGCGTGGTGCCGTCCAGATCCATTAAAATACCTTCGGCGGGACTTTGAAACGTTACGTCTTTCAATTCGTAGCAGGCGTTGAGTTCTTTCGATTTCACCTCGCCGTAAAGTTTTCCGTTACGGTCGAAAAATTCAACGTTATTTAATTTCAAATCAGTCAAATCTACCATATCTTATTTCGTTTCTTTTGAAAAATCCGTTACGGAAATAGTTTTTTCGTCTGCGACCGCCGAAATATAAACGGTTTTTTCTTCTCCTTTTTGCATATCGAAGTAGTTATCCGTATACTCGTATTTATAATTATCGGGTAAATTCAAGCATATCCCTTTTACGAACGAATTTGCTTTGAACGTAACGGCGGTTTTACCGTTCTCGGCTTTGACCGTATAAGAATAATCGCAACTAAACTTGCAATTTCTCCACATGGACGACGAAAATACCGTTGCGATTTTCTCGCCGTCGATTACGGCTTCCGCGAACAAGTAAGAGTCTTTCTCCTGCGTTTCTCCGTTTACGATTTTGCCGAAAACGCGCCCACCGTCAACCGTCGCATCGATAACTTCGCTGAATAAAACTTTGCCGTCAGTTGTTTTTTCTCCAAAAGTTATCTTCGTCGTCAGCGATTTTTGCGTATCGTTGATAAGAGCCAGATTAAGCCCCTCTTTCGTGTAAACGTAAGTGAGAAGAACAGGCGCGTAACTCTTTTTCATCTGATAATACGCTTGCTTCGGCTCAAGATAGTAATCGACCACAGCCCACGTTGCCGACGGCCATATATCGGAATACATCCAGTTCATAAAACCGCCGCACTTCTCTTTATTAAATCTGGCGTATTCGATTTCCGCTCTCAGCGTTTCCGCATGAGCGGTCATGCCCTTTGCTATAAAATCCCGTATGTTTTTGCACTCGCCGTATAAAAACTCCGCGTAATACTTCTCTCTTGTCGGGAAATCCATTAAAACAGACGAATACGGATTATCCATAAGTCTGTCCGACCAATACTCGTTCATCGGCCATATCTTATCTTCCGGGAACATTCTTTTCAGCCCCTGAAAAGAACAGGGGCCCATTATCGCACATTCCGAAACAAACGGAACGACGTTTTCGGCAAGCACTTCGCGATATTTTTCAATACCTCTTTCCAGACACGCCTCGTAGCACCCGGCATGCGATTCGCCCGTCGTTTTGTCGTTACCTATATCCGTTAAACTGCACGGACTTTGCCTTGCATACGGGCGGGATTCGTCTAAGTTCAAAATCAAACCCCTTAAAAAAACGTCGACGAAATAATCGCCTCTCGAAATCTGCAAACCGTAAGTACCGGTCTTTTCGTTACCGCCGCACCAATAGATGATCGACGGATGATTTCTCAATCTTTTTACCTGATACGTAACTTCCTTTTTTACGTTCCCCATAAACTCCGCGTTATCTTCGGGAATATCGGCGCAAGCGAACATAAAATCCTGCCACACCAAAATACCGGATTTATCGCAAATATCGTAAAAAACGTCTTTTTCGTATATGCCGCCGCCCCATACTCTTAACATATTGAAGTTGGCGTCTTTTGCTTTTTTTATTAAATTATAATATTTTTCGTCCTTTATACTGCCGATAAAACACTCTGCGGGCGTCCAGTTCGAACCTTTTATAAACACGGGAACGCCGTTTATAATAAAGCGATAACCGATCGTATCTTTGCCTGTAGGGCTTTGTTCGAGCTTAACTTCTCTGAACGCAAAACACCCCGTTTTTTCGTCAACCACTTCACCGTCGCGGATCAGTTCAACCTTGTATTCGTACAAAGGTTGTTTGCCGTAACCGGCGGGATACCAAAGCGACGGATTTTTTATGTAAAAGTTTTTTAAGTTCTTTTTTCCTGTTATCAGACATTCTTCGACAAACGTTTTCGCCTCACTCAACGGTTTCGACGGCTCTGCCGCCACCGTATAACGCAAAACGTCTTTTTTTAACTCTTCGTCAGGTTCTTTTATAATGCGCCCGTTAAAGTCCATTTGCGGTCTTATCGTATAGTTGAGATCGACAAATAAAGTTATATTGCCGTCGTTAGCGGCTTTGTAATGCACGTTGTCCAGACGGCAACGTTTTACGCCGCAAATACTTACGTTGCCGCATATTCCGTAACCCGGCATATCGGGCGCCCAATCCCAGCCGAAATGACACTGTGCTTTTCTTATAAACAATCTTTTTGTGTTGAATACTCCGAAATACCCCTCGTCGTTTATCTCTTCCATTTTTTTAGTTGTGGAAAGCATTTTTACGCCGAGTTCGTTGCCGACTTTTTTCAACAAGTCTTTAACGGAATATGAATATTTCAGGAACATATTTTCGGTTTTGCCCAAAACAGTTCCGTTCAAAGTTATTTCGGCGAAGGTATCTATACCGTCAAACTCAAGCAAAATTTCTTCTTCGTTAAAAATATTATCCGGCAAATCAAAGATGTTTACGTATTCGAAGTCGGTATCGGTCACCCAGTGTAAGTCCTTATGATTTATACCGAAATACGGATTTTTAATCTTTCCGTTCGCGTATAAATCCAATGTAACGTCGCCCGGCACCGTTGCCTTTAAGTTTTCTCCGTTATACTTTAATATCCAGTTTTCGTTAAGCAGTTTTACGTTATTCATCTTTGTTTCCTGATAATTTTTTATATTTCGCGTAATCTATTTTTCGGCTGTACGTGTATAAATAATTTTTAACCGTTTTGCCGTCTACGCTCAGTTCGCTCGTTATAAGTTCGTTTTCGCCGCGACTTACGGTATCGGCTAAAAGAATATCGTTCGCTTTGATTTCGATTTCTTTTTTGCTTGCGCCGTAAACACACGAAAGTTTTAATCCGACTTTCCCCTCGAACGGCGTATCGTTTACTATATAAACTTCGACTTTTCCTTTTTCGTACTTCATTATACACTGAACGGGTTCGTATGAGTTTTTCACGGCGAAGTAAGCCGGTCTTTTATCCCCGTCGTAGCCGACGAACGCCGACGAAAAAATCGGGAAACCGTCGCGGTAATTCCACAGGCAAATACCGTTGAAATACGGTCTTATTCTCGACCGCTCGACGACGTATTTATACGCTTCTGCCTGATACGCTCTCGAAGCCGAAACCAATTCTTCGTTGCTATCCTCAACGCCGTCGAACAAGTAATCGAGCCCCGTAGTTCTGCCGTCTTCCGTAGGATAAGAGTGGCAATCCCAATATTTATCATCTTTGAAGTTCCACCCTTTCGGCAAGTATTTATTTAACTCTTCCCTAGAATTACACCCTCCGAAACCGATTTCCATTATAAACTTATGGTTCTGGTCGATAAATTTCAGAAAATCGTTTCTATGCCACCAATAATGTTCTTCGGGAAGCGGTCTTCTTCTTTCGGTTATTTCGGTTAAATCGACGTAAAACACACCGCCCTGCTTTTTTATGAACTCGTTTGAAAAATACGGCGTCGTCGGGAAAAACGGTCTGAACGGATCGACCGCCGATAAAACGTCTTTCACAACTACTCTCGTTATCTTATCATCGTTCGGATTCAAGCCTATGCAGGTATACATCCAGTCAGTTTCGTTACTGCCGCACCATGCGATAATGCTCGGGTGATTACGCAGCCTTTCTACCACGTTTTTGCACTCGAAAGAAATTTTATCCAAAAATTCTTTCGTTTGCGGATACATATGGCAGGCAAGCATAAAATCTTGCCAGACCATAATGCCTTTTTCGTCGCAAAGCGAATAAAACTCGTCGTCCTCGTAAATTCCGCCGCCCCAGATGCGAACGAAATTGCAGTTCATATTCTTTATTCCGTCAACTATATCGGCGTATTTCCCTTTGTCTTTGCTGTGGTAAACGTCGATAGGAGTGTGATTCACCCCTTTGACCTTTATAAGTTTATTGTTTATGAAAATCCCGAAATCGCCGTTTTCGCCGATTTCTTCCGTGTATCTGACGTCAACGGTTCTTATGCCGAATTTAATCGACTTTTCCGCCACGACCTTGCCGTCCGCAATAAGTTCGACGGTTACGTCGTAAAGATCGGGCGAACCGTAGCCGCAAGGGTACCAAAGCACGGGATTTTCCACATACGGAAAGACCGTTTTTGAAGTGAACGTAAACGGGCAGGTTTTGACAAACTCGCTATTTTTGCATTTTCCCGTGATTTTAAGCGTCAGTTTACCCAAAAATTCGTCCGCTATCCGAGCGTTTACGGATACCGTAAGTATAGCGAGGTTATCAACCAATCTGTTAGTCGCGATATAAACGTTGGTAATCTCGACCGCCGAATATTCTTGTATATAAACGTCCCTGAAGATCCCCGCGGAAACCGCCCTCGGCAAAATATCCCAACCGAAAGAGGATGCGGGTTTTCTTATATTCAGGCTCTCGTAACAGCCGTCGTATATACCTATGTTAAGAGGGGTATATTCGTATTTTTTCGCATGGTTAACGCTTGAAAAAATGTGAACTACAAGTTTGTTGCTTCCGTTTTTCAAGACGTTATCAACCGAAAATCTATATTCAACGAAAGCGTTTTCGCTCTCGCCTATTTTAACGCCGTTGAGATAGTATTCGGCAATCGTATCGACACCCTTGAATACTAACTCTCTGTGGCAGTCGTTGTCAGAATTAAATTCAAAATCTTTAACGTAAACGAAATCTTTACTCTCCAGATATTCCGCTTTTCTGATATTGTCGGCAAAGTAAAGATCAGGGAGCAGATTCGCTCTCATAAGGTCAAGTTCAACGTTTCCGGGAACGACGGCGTCGACAGGCTCGCCGAGCCCGTTCAGACAAACTCCGTCAAAATCGGGATTTTTGCCGCCCGTTATATTTTTGCCGTCCGTTATATATAGTTTATAATTTCCGTTTAAAGATATCTTGTTCATTTTTCGTGTTTGTCAGAATTCATTTTCGGGGAACATCCGTTCGGAAGCCCCCGAAAACGAACCCTGCTCGGTTTATTAAGTAATTTGTTGCGCGTTAACACAAGTTGTCGATAATGCCGGAAACGTGGAACGAGCCGTTTTTTGTAGACGCGCTGCCTTCCGCAAACCTTGTTATGCCCAACGTTTTTGCGTCCGTTATTATCGTGGAAAAATCGCCGTAAGTACTGTCTTCGTATACGGCATACGCCATATATCTTATAGCCAAACCTTCTATTTTAATGCGCTTCGCGTATTCCGAGTCTGCATCTACTTTCGCCAACGCCGAAGCGATATAATTGCTGTACCAGCCTTTCAGCATAGACGAATCGTACTTTTTGATAATTGTCCCGGTGGGAGTATCGTCCCAATACTTTTTGTTGAACAGGTCCGAGTTTCCGAGCATATGACATCCCGTCATGTCCTTACCTTTGTCCTGTACCATTTTAGCCGAAAGAGTCGCGTACCACACTCTTTCCGCCGTTATAAGGTTGTACATATCGTTTCCGCCCGCGCCGTAATATGCGTTGCAGAAATTGCGTATAAGCCCTTCGAAATCGGCGTTTACGTCTTTTGCCAACTTGCTCTTCAGATAGATTTTAAGAGCGTTGAAGTTAGTCATGTTTATCGTTCCGCTTACGCCCTGATCTGCAAAATAATCCACGCCGGACTCGGAATACTTTTTATAAGTAGCCTGCATATTCGTAAACGTGTCTACGGGAACGAAATAGTTGTCGAACTGCGCCGAATATTTCCACACGGCGACTTCGCCGCCGAATTTCTGCCAATTCTGAAGTTGAGTCAGATAGTATGCGTTGGTTTTTCCGTAAGGTCCGTTTGCGGTATCGTCCGTTATGGCGCGATAGAAACTCGATTCTATCGGCGCGAACATCACGCCTAAATCGACTTTATCCGACTTGTAGAAATTCAGTTCGCTCGAATAAGTCGGCGCTTCCAGAACGGCGTTATACGCCATCATATAGATTTTGATTTTTCTGCCTACGTTATAAGTTTGGTCGAAAATCTTTGCAACCTTGTTCATAAAAACAAGGTATTCGCCCGAATTCGCGCCGTACTGCGTTTTCAACGCTTCCGAAGAAGAACAACCGCACCACCCGCGGGCGTCCGGCGGACCGAAGAACACGAAGTCTTTAACGTTACGCTGCGCGTCCTGCGATACGATAACGTCGTAAACGTACTTGGCGACTATTCCCGCCATTTCGTCACCGCCAGAAGCAAGACATAAAGTTAAAAATTTTGTTCCGTTTGAAGAAGTTGCTTCATAATACCAGTTCGGGTGCGCCGTTCCGTAAGTTTCGTAAGGAACAACGTCCGTAAAGTTATGCGGCGTACCGCTGTAAATCTGCCAACTGTTCACGTACCCCAAACGGCGTTGATACGTCGTGTTGACTGCTTGAGAATCGCTGGAAGAAATCGCGCCGTCCATTGCCCACATATTGTCCAAAGACGGATTGAAAGTGGTATTTTCCGCAACGAAATAATCAAAAACCGTATTCGTATACTCGTAAACCGCATCGGTGTATATTTCAAGTCCGAAAAGTTGGTTCAAGAGAGCGTAAACGGCGTTTAACGTACCTTATTCGGTATTTCCGTAAAGATATATCCCTTCGGTCGTTTTGTAAATTTTGTAGCCGCTATCGGTATAAAGACCGTCGAATGAAAGGCCTCTGCTTCTGGCAAGAGTTCTGCCTAAAATAAAGTATCCTTCGCTGTCGTCCAAGTCCTCGATATCGTTTACGTATATCACGGAGAGTTGACTCCCCGTGATAAGTTCGTAAAAATATTTGAAATCCTGCTCGGCGAATTGTAAAACGCGTTCGTTTTCGTTTTTACTCGGATGACCTACAACCGCCAGAGTCTTTATACCGCTTACGCGTTTTTTAAGTCTGCGATAACCTTGAACGTTTTAGCGAAGTATTCCTGGTTCCAACCGTCCGCTTCGTTAAAAGTTCTGGATGCCAAATCGCTTAGAGAAGCGACTGTTTCGACATTTTTACTATTCGCCCATTGGTATACGATGGTGGGGATATCAGACACCAAAGTTACCGCATAACAATTTTTAACGCTGCC
>JALEKY010000028.1 GCA_022768945.1 Christensenellaceae bacterium
CCCTCAGACGAAGACGAACCCTCAGACGAAGACGAACTTTCACTCGAAGACGAGCCGCCCGACTCCGACGAACTTATATCCGAAGAATGGCTTTCGGGATCAGAAGACAAAGAGCTATCCACGGAAGACGAACTATCCGAAGCGTCCTCCGAAGAGTCGCCGCTCGACGAACTTTCACTCGAAGACGAGCCGCTCGACTCCGACGAACTTTCGCCCGATGACGAAGACCTCTCCGACACAGACGACGAGCTTTCCGAAGAACCGTCTTCCTCCGAAAGCGATTGTTCGTAATCCGTTGACGACGAAGAAATGTCGTCGCCATCGTGTTCTACCGAGCAAGCGCAGCAAAGAGCGGCAACGCACACCGATATTACAAAAGCAATCGGCTTGATTATTCTTTTGTTTTTCATTTGTATTTTCCCCCGAAAATATTTTCATTATCTAACTTATTTTTCCCCGATAATGTGCGAAAAAGGGCACTTAGTGATTTCATTCCTTATCACTGACTATTTTTTCGGTAATTAGTGATGAAGAACGGAATCCCTATTTTTTATTACCGTATAATCTGGCGCGAGTTCGGGGAAGTGCGTCCTTGGCTTTTCCGAGGTCTTTACCCGCATTCCTGAAGTCGTGGCGATCGCAAAACCATTGTAAGTCGCTCTGTAAATTTAAGTAGTTTTCCTTTTCCGTTTTTGCAAGAAGATTTACGTATTCCTTTGCTTTTGAACCCGCATACGAGCCGTTGAGAACGAGTTGAGCGTAGTCATGCAGGCAGAACCCCCTCGAAAACCCGAGCAAATCGCGAAAATCTTCTTCCTCGAGGTATAATTCCGCAACCGTTTTATAGTATCTTTGCATGTGCTCCTCTACGGAGTCGCAGATTACGCACGTCGTTTCTCTTGCGGAAAGTTTTTGCGCTTTCTTTTTCGCAAGGCGCACGCTTGCCGAAGGCGTCATATCGTCCATCAAAACGTTCAGGCGAGTCACGCATTGCAGAGCAAGCCCGAGTTTGCTCTGACCTTCGAACAATTTATCGAAGTGCCTCGCGCAAAAGCCTTTTTCGTTCACCTTGTAGCGAACGCCGGTCACCATAACAGCCTCGTTCAGATATTGTTCCGCGAGATTATTTTCGACTATTTTGCGTATTTCGCAAAGAGGGCATTCGTTTGAAGTTTTGGGAAATTCCTGCAATATTAACGACGTACTTATATGATAGCGCATTGTTCTCCGACGAATTTTCGGGAGTTTTTAGGGGTAAGTCCCGAAAAAAGAAAATATTTTTTGTTTTTTGCTAAATATCGTTTGATTTTTTTCTAAGATATGTTATAATAGTATAGCGTTAGTCGCGAAAGATGTTTTTTCTTGACCGTATCGTATATATTATATATAGTATCAAAGAAAAAATCAATAGTTTTTGCGATTTTACACGGTATAAAACGTTTTGCCGTTGCAAGGGTTTTATTTGCTACTGTGGCTCAGTCGGTAGAGCAGCTGATTCGTAATCAGCAGGTCGCCGGTTCAAGTCCGGCCAGTAGCTCCAGGAAAATATCGGTTTGCGGATTTGCGGACCGATATTTTTTTATAAACAGCCGTTTGCTTTGCCATGAACGCTTTCGAAAAATTTAATTACAAAAAAAAGCAACCGCCTTTTTGCAGCCGTGCACGGCGCAATTAAAACGATTGCTTTGTTTTTTGTCCTTTTCTTTTATTTTTAAGGGCTACCCTTCACGACGTTTCCGTTTATATACACAACCGAAGTTTAACGTTCGTTTCTCACGAAGAGCCGTCATATTGCCGAAGCCTATCGCTACTCGCGATTTTTCATTCGGTTTTTAACTTTATACATCATTTCGTCCGCCTTAACGAGCACGTCTTTCACGTCGTCGTTTTTATAGAAAAGCGCATATCCCACGGCAACGTCCGACAAGTGCGCGACCGTACTTTTCGACTCTTCGACGGCTTTTTCGAATTCTTTGCAGAGCAGCTCCGTATCGTTCAATCTTCTTTTCAGAATAACACAGAACTCGTCCCCGCCGTATCTGTAACAATACCCGTATCTGCCGAAAACTTCGCGAATAACTCCACCTATCTCCTTAAGGCAAATATCTCCTTCGCCGTGTCCGTACGTGTCGTTCAAAGTCTTGAAATCGTTTACGTCCATAGAAACGATTACCGCGGGAGCTTTCAGTCTTTCAACGTCTTTTTCAAAACACCTTCTGTTCAAAAGACGAGTAAGCCCGTCCATTTGCAAAATCATTTTATTGCGGTGATAGTACAGGAAATGACTGCATATCGCGGTGCACAAATAATCTATTCTTATATCCGGGAAGATCATCTGCACGCCTATGCCTATTATCACAAACATGAGCGCAGCGAGAAGAACATGATCTATTCTGTTGTGTTGGCTGACTTCCTCGCTTATGATACTTGCAAAACAATACACTATCGAAGCGGAGAAGAATATAACGTAGATAAAATAGAGACTTCCGCAAGTGTATATGTTTTCGCTGTCCACGGATATTACTAAGCCGAAATGCATTGCGACAAGCTCGAATACCGCATGCGCGATTAACGCGCCTATCGCTATTTTCGGGTACTTTGCTTTTCCGTAAGTGAACGCCGCCATTACCGCGATAAAGGGGGAAATAGAAAATTCCGCGACTTTGGCAAGTTTATGTAGAAGTATCAAACTCGCGTCGGCGCCGTTCGTTTTTACGCCCGCCCACTCGCATATTGTAGCGACAGCCACCAGACAACATACGAGAATGTTGCCTCTTTTAATCTTGTCGCTTACAATTCTATTTTGTAAAAGTATCCCAAACCACGACTGCGAGAAACGCGATGGTTACAAATACAATCGAAGTATATAAATCCATGTCATCAC
>JALEKY010000007.1 GCA_022768945.1 Christensenellaceae bacterium
GTATGGTGGAGACGGAGGGGCTCGAACCCCCGACTTCTTGCATGTGAAGCAAGCGCTCTGACCAACTGAGCTACGCCTCCGAAAAAATTTTTCTTTATTTAAATATAACACATTTAAACTTTGAAATCAACCGATTGAACGAAAAAATCGAAAAAAAACACGTTCCCTGTTTTATCTCACAACCCACCTGATTGGCAAAAGCCCCCTTTTTCGCGCGTTATCGGCGCATTTCGATATAAAACGCCAAAAAATCCAGCGTCCCGGAGTCCTCGAAAATCGCCGTGAATTTTTATCAATTTTCCTTGATTTTTAAAGGGATTTCGCCATAGCTCGCTTCAAATGAAAAAACAAGAAAAAAAGTTGATTTTCACCGCTAAAAAATTTTTTAGAAAAATATTGAAAAAAGCCTTACAAACGATTGACACGCAGGTGATATTTCTATATAATCGTTTTCGTTGGTTTAGTTTTGCTAAACTTTTTGCTTACAATCTTTAAACCTTCAAAAAACAGAACGAGGAGCTTTTTCCCCGTTTGCCGATTATTTCGGCAGCGACAAAAAGCAAACCGCAAAACGCGATTTTTATGAAAATAGGTAAAAAAATCAAACGATTGAGAATGCTTTGCAATCTGACGCAAAGCGAACTTGCCGACAGGTGCGAGCTTACGAAAGGATACATTTCTCAGCTCGAAAACGACTACACAAGCCCGTCTATAACGACTCTTGTAGATATACTTTCCGCGCTCGGCACGGATTTAAAGACGTTTTTCGAAGACGAAGAACAAACCAAAATCGTTTTTACGAGCGACGATTTCATCGAAAAAGTTTCGGAAGAATCCACGCTTAATTGGCTCGTTCCGAATGCGCAGAAAAACCATATGGAACCCGTTATGATAGACCTCAACCCGATGAAAGCGACTCCGAAAGATATGCCTCACGAGGGGGAGGAATTCGGGTATGTTCTCTCGGGCGAAATAGAAATAGTGCTCGGCAAAAACAGCTACGTATGCAAAAAAGGCGAAAGCTTTTATTACGTGGCGGACAGAATTCACTACATTAAAAACAACAAGCAGAGAATGGCGAAGTTCTTGTGGATTTCGTCTCCGCCGAATTTTTGACAATACGCGTCCGAACGTCTAAATCCGCACGGACGTTTAGCCGGCACGGTTACGGCATAGAACAGATACGACCTATGCGTGGTTACGGCATAGGCACATCCGGCATCGACATATTTAAAAGCCCCGTAAAACGCGCGTAAAACGACGTTTTTGACTATAAACAAACAAAGGAAATCATCGATTTTCTCAAAAGATTGCGGCAGCGAGCCCATGCGTCCGTTTCCCCTCTTTTTGAGAATTCGGTATTATAAAGGAGAAACAATGGACGAAAAGATCATCGAATTGAAAGGCGTTTCGAGAGAGTACGACGAGACGCTTGCCGTGGACAACATCGACCTTTACGTAAAGAAAGGCGAATTTATTACCTTTCTCGGTCCGTCCGGTTGCGGAAAAACAACCACATTGCGAATGATAGCGGGATTTGAAGTTCCGTCCTCCGGAACCATTCTTTTAAACGGTAAGGATATAACGAAAATTCCTCCGTACGAAAGACCGGTAAACACGGTATTCCAGCGTTATGCGCTGTTCCCTCATCTTAACGTTTTCGACAACATCGCGTACGGGCTTAAGCTGAAGCGCGTTAACGCCGTTTACGAAGACGAAAAGGGCAACCGCAAAACGAGAAAAGAAAAACTTTCCAAAGCGGAAATAGCCGCAAAGGTATCCAAGGCGTTGAAGATGGTCGACCTCGAAGAGTTCGAAAAGCGCGACGTAACCACTCTTTCGGGCGGTCAGCAACAAAGAGTCGCAATCGCAAGAGCTATAGTTAACGAACCCGAAATTCTTCTTTTGGACGAACCACTCGGCGCGCTCGACCTTAAAATGAGAAAGGACATGCAGATAGAGCTTAAAGAAATGCACAAAAAGCTCGGCATTACCTTTATTTACGTGACGCACGATCAGGAAGAAGCCCTTACGATGAGCGACACCATAGTCGTTATGAAGGACGGTACCATTCAGCAAATCGGCACGCCGATGGATATTTATAACGAGCCTAAAAACGCGTTCGTCGCGGACTTTATCGGAGAAAGCAACATTTGCTCGGGCACTATGGTCGGAGATAAAAAAGTTAAATTCATAAACCACGTTTTCGACTGCGTGGACGACTTCCCTTTAAACGAAAAAGTCGACGTGGTCGTTCGTCCGGAAGACGTTTTCCTTATGGACGAGGGCAAAGGTCAGGTAGACGGAGTTATTGAATCTTCTATCTTTAAGGGCGTTCATTACGAAATGACCTTCATCGTAGGCAAGACCGAAATAATTATCCAGGACACGCAGGAAAGAAAAGCGGGCGAGCACGCAAGCATATTCATCAAACCCGAAGATATCCACATTATGGCTAAGGAATTCGTTTCCAACAAATACGACGGTTATATAACGAAAAAGAACACCGTTTGTTTTGCCGACGGCGAATTCGAGTGCGACGTTACTCAGCTCTATCCCGGTTCCTCTCTCGACGAAGAGGGTTACCTTGTTCTTCCGAACGGCGAAAAGAAAGATCTGACGGACGTAGACGTAACCGCGGAAGTCGGTCTTAAAGACATAGAAATCATAGACAACGACTTCGGCGGCGACGCGTGCGGTTCGATAGTGTCCATAATCTACAAGGGCGACCATTATCAGATTATTATAAGAACGGACGAAAACGAAGAAGATTTCGTAGTAGATACCGAATACGTCTGGAACGAAAACGACAGAGTAAGCGTTAAAATTCCCAAAGAAAAAATCAAACTTACCCTTAAAGTTTCGGAAGGAGCGAGAAGATGAAATTGCGTTTCGCCAGAAAACATTTGTGCATACCGTATGCTCTGTTTCTCGCGTTGTTCGTGGTAGCGCCCATTTTCATAATGCTCTTCTACGCGTTTACCGACGCGAACAACCGCTTTACGCTCGGAAATTTCGGAAAGATTTTTTCGGATACGACGACTCTTTCCGCTATACTCACTTCGCTGTCCACCGCGATAGTCACCACCGCGATATGTCTTCTTCTCGGTTATCCCGTAGCGTATATTTTAGCAAGAAGCGGCCTAAAACACACACAAACGCTGCTTTTACTGTTTATTCTGCCCATGTGGATAAACTTTGTTATGCGTCTTAACGCGCTGAAAGAATTCTTATCGCTTATAAACCTTCTCGATAAATCGCCGTATCTCAATACGGTAATCGGCATGGTGTACGACTTTTTGCCGTTTATGATTCTGCCGCTCTATACCACGCTTACAAAACTCGATAAATCGGTTATCGAAGCTTCCACCGACCTCGGCGCGAACAGCTTTCAGACTCTCATTCGCGTGGTAATACCCCTTTCGCTGCCCGGCATTATATCGGGCGTAACGATGGTTTTCATGCCCACCATGACAAACTACGTAATAAGCGACATACTCGGAAGATCTCAAATCACTATACTCGGTAAACTTATCGAAAACTACTTCATGCAAAGCAACTGGAACATGGGTGCGGCTATATCCATGCTGTTGCTTACCGTAATGCTTCTTTTTACCTGGCTCACCGGCGGGTTTAAGGAAGAGAAAAACGAAAGAGGTGCGGGATTATGGTAAAAAAAGTATTTTCTTATATTCTTCTTGCGCTCGTAATGTTGTTTGTTTATACCCCGATATTCGTACTCGTCCTGTTCTCGTTTACGGATACCCCGGCTATCGGTCAGTGGAACGGCTTTTCTTTCGACCTCTACAGAAAGCTGTTCGAAGACGAACGCATTATGAAAATCGTGCGCGATACCGTCTTTCTTGCGGGCGGCTGCTCGATTTTATCCACAATACTCGGAACGCTCGGCTCGATAGGTATTTTCTACTCCAAAAAGCGCACGGCTAAAATTATGAACGCGGTAAACAACATACCCGTCGTAAACGCGGAAATAGTCACCGCTCTTTCCCTCGCTCTGCTTTTCGCAATGGTATTCACGTTTTTCAATAAAACGATGTTTTCGCTTGTTATAGGGCACATTGTTATAACCGCGCCGTTCGTAATTCTCTCGGTAATGCCGAGGCTTAAACAGATGGATCCGAATGTTTACGAAGCCGCTCTCGACCTCGGAGCTTCGCCCGCAAAGGCGTTGTTTACCGTCGTTTTACCCGAAATTCTTCCGGGGATGTTATCCGGCTTTATGCTCAGCGTTACCCTCTCCCTCGACGATTATATCGTTACCGCGTTCACTAAACCCGAAATGTTCAACACCATTTCCACATACGTATATAACGCGGTAAAAGTTCCCGTGCACTCGGCTCTTCCGGGGCTTAGAGCTTTGTCCACTCTTATATTCGTAGTAATAGTCGTTATAGCCGTTCTTATGAACGTACTTAAAAAGAAGGAGGTAAAAAGTAAATGAAAAAGAAAATAGTTCTTTTACTTAGCCTTATTCTCTTTATCGTAAACGTTATGCCTCTCGCCGCTTGCTCGACCGAAGAGGAAGAGCTTGTTCTACGTATAAGCAACTGCGAAGACTACATCTGCGGTCCGGACGAAGAAGAGGAAGAAGAACCCTCAGGCGAAGCAGAAGAAGCCGACGAAAGCACGACCGACGAGGAAGAAGACGAAGAAGTCGTTACTCAATACATGTACGACGAATTCGCAGATTGGTACTCTAAGAAAACGGGTAAAAAAGTTCGCGTGGAATACTCCACTTTCGGCACTCCCGAAATTCTTTACAACAATATGAAAATCAACCCCGGCTCGTACGACATCGTCTGCCCCTCCGACTATATGATACAAAAAATGATAGCCGAAGACATGCTTCAGCCGTTCACGAACCCCGAAAAAGATATGCCGAATTACACCGAGTACGTTTCTCCTTTCATCAAGGAACTGTTCGACGAACAGCGCACTACTCCGAACGGTAAGCCCTATACCTGGTCGGAATATTCCGTTCCGTACATGTGGGGAACGATGGGGTTCGTTTACAATCCCGAGTACGTCACCGAGGAGGAAGTTTCCACCTGGGAAGTGGTTTTAAACGATAAATTCAACAACAAAACCACTATAAAAGACAGCATTCGCGACACTTACTTTTTAGGTCTCGCTCTTGCGAATATTACCGAATTACGTGCGAAAAACGAGGCTTTTCTCTCCGGCGCGCTTACAAAAACGGACTATTCCGCGTATCTTGCCGAAGTGTTTAACAGAACCGACGAAGAAACGGTTACAAAAGTAGAAGGCCTTCTCAAGCAAGCGAAAGAGCGCGCGTACGCGCTTGAAGTAGACAGCGGAAAAGACGATATGATAACCGGCAAAATCTATCTTAACTTCGCCTGGAGCGGCGACGCCGTTTACGCGATGGATCAGGCGGAAGAACCGGAAGACTCCCCCGTATACTTAAATTACGCCGTTCCCTCGGAAGGCAGCAATATCTGGTTTGACGGTTGGGTTATGCCGAAAGGCGCGAACGAAGAACTCGCCACCGCTTTCCTCGATTACATTTCCGAGCCCGCAAACGCTTGCAGAAATATGGACTTTATAGGCTATACTTCGGCAATCGGCGGCGAAGAAGTCTTCGAGAGGATAAAGACTTCCGACTACTGCGTTCCCGAAAGCACTCCGAACGCAAAAGCAATCGATTTAACCTACTTTTTCGGTGAAATAAACGGCGAAAGAGCCATCGTTTACATAGACGAAGAAAACAGCGGAAGACAGCTCGAATGCCAGTATCCGCCCGAAGACGTTACTTCGAGATGCGCGATGATGCAATATTTCGACGACGAAGCCAACGAGCGTATAAATTCCATGTGGGTTCGCGTTAAAGCGGACAACATAACGATGCACGTTATAATTATCGGCGTGTCCGTTCTGCTTATAGCGGGGCTTCTCGTAGCGTATAAGCTTATCACAAGCGTCTTCCCCGAAAGAAAACCGCCTAAGGGCTACAAACGCGTTGCTTAAACTACAGACGAAACGACGTAAAATAATCGCATTACGTAAACATACAAGAAAGCGAGCCGATAGAATCGGCTCGCTTTTGTTTTTTATTTTTTTATAATTTCGTTTGCCTTTTTAAAAAAGTCAGCTGTTTCTGATTATACTCACGGGCGACTTTTTGCTTATCTTTCTTATCGGGAAATACGTCGTTAAAAGCGTAACGACAAGTCCGACTATCGGTATAATTAAAAGATTCCACCACTTAAAGAAAAGCAACGTGCAGCCGGATACCATTTCTTTAACCAATAATCCGTTCATGGCAAACGTCCCCGCGGCAACTCCGAGCAGCGACAACACAGCCACAACGGCTGCAAAAATCAAACCTTCCGTCAGGAATAATTTGAAAATCGTTTGTCCGCTGCCGCCTATCGCGCGAATTATTCCCAAATCCTTTTTTCTCGTTTCGATAGAAATATTGATAAAGGTTGCAAACATTACCATCGAAAACACGAGCAATATTCCGCCGACGAGCGCAAACAACTGTTTGAACGTAACGAAGACTCGAAGTTATAAATGTCTTCCGTATAATAATTCTTGACCAAAATATAATGTTCGCGCAAATCGGTAAGCAAATCGGTCATATACGCTTTATCGGCTTTGACCGAAAAGTCTATTTTACTGTATTGCACGGCGGCTTGCGAAAAGACCGTAAAATCTTCATCTCCGGCATAAATAACCTGCCCCGGCTGCGATAGCCTTCC
>JALEKY010000008.1 GCA_022768945.1 Christensenellaceae bacterium
ACGGCTGTACCGTTACCGTAAACGGCGGAACGTTTAAAAACAACGTTCACGAAGGCACTGGCGGCAGCGTAATGTATTTTGCGGGAACTTCCGTAAACACGATAAACGGCGGTTTATTCGAAAACAACAAATCGACTAACGTATCGACAGACAGAGGCTACGGCGCTATATATGTAAACGGCGCCAAAGCAACTCTCAACGTTTTCGGCGGCGAATTTAAAAACAACTCAGCGACCAACGGCGGCGCAATTGCCGTTATAGCCGCTAAGAAAGCCGTTATAGACGGAACCAAGCAAGGCAAAACTCTTTCTTTTGACGGTAATACGGCAAAATATCTCGGCGGCGACGTAGCGGTATTCGGAAGCGTAGCATGCGAAATTACCGGCGACTCGTTAAACGGCAAAGACGTTTACTTAGAAAAGAACGGCAAAATTCACTTAATGTATAATAAGAACGAAGTTAAAGCGACTCAGGCAGCCGCAAGCGACCTGTATTATAAAACAGAAGGGCTTGGAAAAATGGAATCGCCGGAATCGTCCTTCTTCTTTGCCGACGGGGATAACTATCTTACTTACAGAGCTATCTACCCCGCGGGCGCTAAAAACGTAGGCGCAAGCTTCCGCATTACCGGCGGCGGACTTAAAGTAGAATACAGAAACGTAAACAGCGATACTTATACGGCATTTACAGACCTTTCGGATAACGTTGGAGTATGGCAAACTTACTTTGTAGACAATTCCGCGCTCAACGAAAACTTGCCCACGGAAATCGAATACAAGTTCAGCGACGCTACCCCTGCGGACGGCGCCGGAACTCAGGTTCACGACTTTAAATTCGTTCAAGCTTCTTCCTCAGGTAAGGTTATAAACGTAAACGCTCCGAGAGTTTCCGCCGACCTTATAAACGATATTTCCGAAAGCTTCTCTTACGGCAACGCCGGAGGTAAACCCTTTGCTGACGGTTACGCTTTCTATGCGTACAACGCGAAATTCGCTGCCGGCTCGACAAACGCCGGAATGATTTTAACGGTAAACGGCGCGCAGGACAACATTTACGTCGGTTACAGCGTTAACGGCGGAGATTTCACCGAAGTAAGCGTTATCACCGGACAGGAACGCAAAGTTGTTTTCGAAGGACTCGACTCGAGCAAAGAAAACAACGTAACGGTTAAATTCTACGCTAAATTGAAACAGGGAGGCGGTCCTTATCTTCAGTCTATGGTATTCGTTAAGGACGGAAAAACTCACACGTTCGGAAACGAAACGACTCTCGACCTCGGCAATTCGGCAGAAAACCTCTTCGCAGACAACGGTTCCGCTGTTGCAGGCCCTGTACGCTACGTGGACGGCGAGGCATATATGACCTACAGAGTAACGTTCCCCGCAAACACGAAAGTCGCAAAAGCGATTATAACCGTCGGCGGAACGAACGCGGAAGCGGGCGAAACTCCCAAGGTAGAATACAGAAACGTTTTAAACGAAACATTTACCGCGGCTATTCTTCAGAGCAATCTCGCAATTCAGCAGACGATAGATTTCGGCGGCATTCTTAACTCCGTCGAGGAAACCACCGTGGAAGTAAAAATAAGCGATCCCTCCACCTCAAACGGCGGCGGAACCCAGCTTATGGGGATAATCTTCAAGAAAAATATCTTTAACGACAAACTCATTACCTTCGGAGAAAACGAAACCCGCACTATCGACCTTATGAACGATATAGACGAAGGCATGGATTTCGGCAATGCGGGCAACACTCCTTTTGCCGATTGCGAGGCTTTCTATTCGTACAGAGTCGAATTCCCCTCCAACGCGTATAATCCTTACGTTAAACTTACGGTAAACGGCGTAAACGCAAGCGTTCGCTACACCGTAAACAACGGCGAATATAAGGAGATAGCGGTGAAACACGGCGTTGAAGCTACGATTAACCTCGAAGGTTTCATATCGGCTCAAAAGAACGTTTTGACAATAGTTTTCGGAGCAAAAGACAAAACTGCCGGAAACGGCGCGAATCTTAAAGCGATAGAATTCGGATTTACCGACGCGGAAACCGTTATAACAGGAATTTCGCTCGATAAAACGACCGCGGAAATCGAAGAAGCAGGAACCCTCACTCTTAAAGCGACCGTAACCGGCGGAAGCAAGATAGACAATACGGTTACCTGGACTTCGGATAACGAAGAAATAGCAACCGTGGAAAACGGCGTGGTTACGGCTTTAAAGGTCGGAACCGCAACCATTACGGCAACTACCGCAGACGGAAAGACCGCTACTTGCACTGTAACAGTGAAAGCGAAAGCCGTCAAGCCTGACACGAGTGGTTCTTCGAGCGAAGAATCCACCGAAGGCTGCCTCGGTTCGATAGGCGCTACTTCCGCTCTCGTAAGCGTTATCGGATTTGCCGTTATCGCGCTTAAAAAAAGAAAGAAAAACTAATCGAATAATCTTATTCTGATTAAAAGATTAAACCATAAAAAAAGGGGGAGATTTTCCATCGCGGAAAGTCCCCTCTTTTTTTATTCTTTTTAGTTTTATTTATACGAAAAAATCACCGAGTTTTACACCGAGTTTTTATCGTTTAATTGTTATTTTTTAATTAAATTTCTGATTTTTCCGTTAACGTTTTCCACTTCGACGGATACATTGTCGACTAAGAAATTATCAATATCGCAGGACTTAACGACAATTCCGCCGGTCGGGAAAGACGAAGACACAGTAACGTCTTTAACCGTAAGATTTTTAACGGACGTTTTGTAATCGCCCTCTCTCTCGTCGAAAAACGTGTAATCGCCGCCGATTTGCATAAAATCCGCTTCGCCGGCCGCGTTGACGTAATTTACGTTAGAGATTTTTATACTGTCCATAATACCGCCGAGGCGGAATAAAAAAGCTTTTGTGTACGGGTATTTTAATTCCGTCTGTTTCAAATCTACGTTTTCTATGACAATCGAACCGTAGTTGCCGTATCTTTCGCCCGGCTTATAATCGGGGGAAGCCCACGGGTTAATATAAAAGCCGAAACATTTATACGTACCGGTAACGTTCTTTACGATAATCCTGTCCAAATGACCTTTCCCTCTGCAAAGAAGCCTTATTCCCTGATCTGAATCGTTTAAATGTACGCCGTCGATAAGAACGTCCGTAATATCGGACTTCGCGTCAAACTCGTCGGGAGCAAGCGCTATGAAATCGTCTCCCGCCGCGCCGCTTATGTTGCGAAGAACGATGTTTTTCGACGGACCGAAGAAATGCAAGCCGTCCTGATTTTGCGCGTTCATAATATCCGGCAAGTCGATGCGCACGTTTTCCATAACGACCTGTTCGGCGTTGCCGCAGACAAACGCGAACGTTCTTTGATTCATAAGCACGACGTTTTGCACTTTAAGCGAATACACGCCGTAGAACATCATACCGAAAACCCACGAGTGAGTGAATTTTACAACAGGATCGTCGCTATCTATTTCGCCTATATCGTGACGTTGCCTTTTGCAGTTGAAATTGTACGTTCCGCCGATAAGAACAATATCCCTGTCTTCCCTCTCGCCCTGCGAAAAATGAGCGTTTTTCAAAAGAGGCGCGTCCGTATTATCCGCAAGATAAAAACCGCAGGCTTCGTTCGGGCAGAACAACGTGGTGTGGGAATATACGTTCAACGTTCCGGTAAGAAACGCGCCGTCCACCGTAACGAAAAGGCCTTTACCGTCTTTTGCCGTATCGAGAACGGACTGTATCTGTTTTGTCGAAAGAGTTCCTCCGCCGAAAACGACGTCGGAATCGCATACGGCAAAGTCGCTGAGTTTTACAAATTTCATATTGAAAATTCCTTTTTTTATATATATTATACATAATATATATAAACATGTCAAGGAAAGCACGCGGCGTATTTGCCGTATAAATCATTTTACGAAATTAATCGTTCAATTTCCTAAAGTTTTTTAAACGCAGTCAGAATATCGTATATATCTTCGGAAAAGCAAAGGGAACGATCGGCTATTGCTTCGGGCGCGTATGCCATATTCGTATTTACGCAAACGTAACGCGCGTTCTTGTTTTCCGCCGTCATTCTCCAAAACGGATATTTTATTATACCCGGCGTATTCATTCCGACTCCGAGTTCTAAAAACAGTGAGAACGAAATAATTTTTTCCGTTTACGATGTCGCAAAGTTCTTCGTAAACGGGCTTAGGCGGCTCGGTATATCGATTAAGAAAATATATCTCGACCAATACGCCCAGTATTCTTCAAGCGTTTTATACGGATAAAACCCGCCCGTATACATATCGTGAAAGTTGTATTTTGCCTCGAAATCGTGAAAGTTTTCGTGAAATCTTTTGCCGGAATATTCGTATCCCGCGGCGGAAGACAATCCCGCGCCCGCGCCTATAACGATTGCTTCGGCATTTTGAATCAAGTCTTTCAGTTAAGTTCGTCAATATCCGTAATGACTTTTTCTTTTAACTCACATTGCAAATATTCATCTTGTACTTTTAAAAAGTCGTCGCTTATCGGGTTCGGCATACGTACGTTGCACATCGCGCGAAGCATGCGCTTTTGTTCGTTCGGCTCAGACGGTATCTCCGCTTTTCTATGCCTTTCCTCCATTAAATAATCGATTAAATATTTTCTTCTTTCCGGTTGATTCATTATCTTTCCCTCTAATTCGAGTTTGCAAGGCAAGGCGCTTTTCGGTTTACCTCGGGCAAAACTGTACGGCTACGATTTTTCTATCGCGTTTACCGGACAGTTTTCATAACAGTTTCCGCAACGCAAACAGTTTTTCTTCTCTATAAAATACGGTATGCCGGCAGTTATACAGTTTTGTGGGCAGCAGCTAACGCACTTTCCGCAAGAAACGCATTTATCTGTTATAAAATACCCGCTCTTTCCGCAAAACACTCCGCCGAAAGAAAACGAAAACCTTTCTATCGGCTTTTTCGACAGGTCAAACCATTCCCCGCTGCCCTCGTACAAGCAAAACGCCGTTAACGCCGAGCGATATTTCTCCTTAGGATAGATTTCATACATATACGGGTTGTTATATATCATAAGGGCTGCCGAAAAATTTTCGGCAGCCCTTAATTTACCGCTTAAATCCTATAAAGATTTCAGCATTATTCAACTGTTACGATGACATTATAGCGTTTACCGTTTTCCGCGCTAATTCTTTGTTGTCTTGCTCGTCTATCTCTTTAACCCGTCCAATCGCAACGCCTACACGTTCATTTTTTGTACAGTTATTGCTAAGTTTTTGTTCAGT
>JALEKY010000017.1 GCA_022768945.1 Christensenellaceae bacterium
ACTGACAATGTGGTTCAGTAAAAAGCAAGTAAAAAAGATAATGGATATGATTGCTTTGTATGCGGAAAAACAAAACGGATATTCGGTGGAAATTCTCCCGGATGATATTATGTGATAAAGTTTTGTAAAATTTGACCAACAAAAGGTTGTAGGAGAAATCCTGCGACCTTTTGCTATAATTAGAACCATACGCACTCTTGATAGGTTAACCGTAGGCACTTTTGACGAAAATTACGAGCAAGACAAGAACGGCAGAAGTGTTAAGATAACGCAAACGCTTGGAGGACAAACGTATACAAAACGTTTTGGATATTACAAGCAAGGCGACCATGCGACCAACCGCGTGAATACTATATACTATAGTAAAAACGGCGTTTCGGACGGAAAGGTAACCTATACTTATGACGGTATGGGGAATATTATATCGGTAAACGAAAACGGTAAACAGCGTTATAAATATTCTTACGACAAAATAGGCAGACTTGTATCGGAAAAAGACCTTGACGGAAACAGAGAAATATGCTATACTTATGACAACAGCGGGAATATCCTGACGAAGACCGACAACGGAACGGTTACGGATTATCGTTATAAGGACGGAACCGATCGTTTGATGTCGTTCGGAACGGAATTGTTTGCCTACGACGATATGGGTAATCCTACGACGTATCGCAATATGTCGTGCGTATGGGAAAAGGGCAGACAACTCAAGAGTATTTCGGACGGAGCGAATACGGTTTCGTTTACCTACGACGAATTTGGTATGCGAACATCTAAAACCGCCGGCGGTAATGCGATTTGTTCGCCTTGTCCTAATAATATTCGCCATTTTAACAATAAAAGACACTCCGCGGCTTTTTCGCTGCGAAGCGTTATTTTTATGACAGTTAAATTATCCGCAATCACGGGGCGCGCGTTACTTGTATGCGCTTCTGATTTTTCGTCGACCGTCGGCGCAATCGCTTCTTTTATGCCGACGGGCATTTTATATACTTCACCGTTTTTTCGGCGTCAGCCATTTGTTTGTCTATATCTTCTTCCATAACGGCTTTGATTGCCCGTATGTCGTCTTCCGACATTTCAGCGATTTCCTCACCCGCGATTTCCCTTTTTTGTCGTTCGTAAGTCTCACGCTCGTCCGCAACGACGGTCTTCCGGCATTTATCGCAATAACCGTCCGACCTGTCCGGAGGTTTATCGCCGCTTGCCTTTTTTATATCCAAATTGATATCGACGGCAACGTTATCGCTCAGTCTCTCGTCCGAAGAAGGTTTGCGGCTTTGTATATCGGTATAGTTAAAATCGTTTACTATCTTTTCGCCGCCGACGTGATAAGCGAATTCGGAGTGAAATCGTATGTTTTCGATACTCTTATGCCTACGCCCGTTTTATCGTTTGCGGTGAGATATTTGCATACTTCTGCCGGTATCGTAATAACGGCGAGTCACAATCCGAAAGAATATAACGGTTATAAAGTTTATAACGAAAACGGCTGTCATATAACGGACAATGCGGCGAAAGAAATATTAAGCGAAATAGAAAAAAGCCCTTATTTCGCGGAAAATCGCCCCGAAAATCGCTTGTCGGGATTATCGGGTACGAGATTTAAACGCGTTCCTTGGCGAAATTCAAAAGTATTCGCTTTTTGCAATAAACGATAAAAACGCGCCGAAGATAGTTTATACTCCTCTTAACGGAACGGGCAATATTGCGGTCAGAACAGTGCTGAATGCAATGGAATAAAAGAACTTACGATTGTGACCGAACAGGAAAAATCGGACGGAAACTTCCCGACGTGTCCGTATCCTAATCCAGAGGGAAAAGCCGCGCTTTCGCTTGCCGTGAGGCTTGCGGAACGCGGAAAAAGAAAATGCGGACTTGGTTCTCGCTATCGATCCCGATGCGGACAGAGTGGGTATAGCCGTAAAAACGGAGAGCGGATACCGACTGTCTAACGGTAACGGAACAGTCGTTTTAATGGAAGATTTTATATTTTCTTTGCGCAAAAAAGACGACAAAATTCCCGTTGTCGTAAAGACGATAGTTACTTCGGATATGTCTGAAGAAATAGCGGCGTTTTATATTCGATTTTATCAGATATTCAAAACTTGAATTTTACGCCGAAAAAGCCTCGTAAAAAGAAGAAGACCGCCTATACAATATACGCTACTGCCGATAGAAAAGAGCGTTCCGCCGTCGGCTGTGAAACAATCTCTCGACATCTGCCGGCAACCGTAAACGGCGCCCGCGGGATCGATTATTTTACGCACGGGATTTTTACTTCGCTTTCCGTGAATTCCACAAAACTGTCGATTGTATAGCGTTCACGCGCGCGGTCTATTTCGGCAAAACGTGCGGTAGAAACGAATTCTTCTCTCACCTTTGCCCGAGATTCTTCGTCCCCGCAAGGGAAATAGTAGTAATAGTTAAGATACATCAGCTCGAGAGGCGTCGTTTTTACCGCCGCAAGCCGTTTTAAATATACCTCTCTTTCGTTACACTCGTACTTTGCGCGAACGGCGGCTTCGCCGTCCTCTATCGTTTTTACGGCTTTTAAAAGCATATCGTAAGGATTATTCTCACCGTCCGTAAAATTACCGAACGTGGTAAATCTTACGTCCTTTCCGTTATTCAACAGTTCGGCGTAGTTTTCGGAAAAAATACTTATTACTTTTTTTACGCTTTCCGCCGCAACCGAATAATATCCGTCGATAT
>JALEKY010000020.1 GCA_022768945.1 Christensenellaceae bacterium
ATATGCGTATCGTCAACCGCAGTAAAATTGAAATTCGCGTAAACGTTATTGCCGAAATGACAATGCCTGCCGCCGAAATTAGATTGAAAAGGCGGCTCTATATAACAATTTTCGCCTATTTCGGCAAACATTTTCTTAAGCATATCGCGGCGTTTTTCTAATTCCGAAGGACGAGTGGCGTTGAACTCGTAAAGGAGTTAGAGACATTTCGTCTGTTCTTTCAGAATTTCTTCATCACAGGGGAGATAAAGTTCGCCCGTGTGCATTTTTTCTTTCATTTTACTTATTTTATATCCTCCTCCGGTATTTGCAGAGAAAGGCGGTAAGCCTTTTTAAAATTTATAAAGCGCGGATTTAAAAGCGAAAAGTCCGCCGGGGCAGCAGTGACGCTCGTTTTACCTGATAAAAAAGAGGGAAGATATTAAATCCTCCCTCGTAATTGTATCGTTTTTGTGTTGTTATTTTCTTTCCGTTTCGGGTTCGGTCAGAAGGAACGGATTTAAAACCTCGTCGAGTTTAGCTTCGTCCATCAGTTTTTTGCGAATGACTAAGCTCTTTATCGGCTCGCCCGTTTTAAGCGATTCCTTCGCGATTTCGGCGGCTTTTTTGTAACCGATGTAGGGGTTTAAAGCCGTTACTATGCCTACGCTTCTGTTAACCCATTCTTCGCAGCGTTCTCTGTTTACAACGATGCCGTCCACGCAATTTTTGATTAAGGTATCGATTGCCCCCGTGAGAGCGCGAATAGATTCGAACAGCTGATAGAATATAACCGGTTCGAATGCGTTGAGCTCGAGCTGTCCCGCTTCGGCAGCCATAGTTATGGTTACGTCGTGACCGATAACGAGGAAAGCAGTCTGATTGACGACCTCGGGAATAACGGGGTTGACTTTGCCGGGCATTATCGAAGAGCCGTTTTGTTTTGCCGGGAGAATAATTTCTCCGAGCCCCGTTCTTGGACCGCTTGACATAAGCCTTAAGTCGTTGCACATTTTCGAAAGGTTGATGGCGCAAGCTTTTAAAGCCCCGGAAACGGAGGCGAAGCCGTCTACGTTCTGCGTTCCGTCGAACAAATCGCCCGCGCGTTCGAGCTTCTCTCCGAACAGCTCGGAAAGCTTTCCGGTAATGTGGTCGAAATACTGCGGTTTTGCGTTTATCGCCGTGCCGATTGCCGTCGCGCCCATATTTATAACGTGCATTTCGTCGAGCGTGGAAGAAATTCTTTTAATATCGCGCTTTACTGCGGCGGAAAAAGCGTGGAAAGCCTGCCCCATACGCATGGGAACGGCATCCTGAAGCTGAGTTCTGCCCATTTTTAAAACGTCGTTAAACTCTACGGACTTTTTTCCGAGTGCCGTAGCAAGCGCGTGAAGCTCCGCGATAAGCTCTCTCGAAAGAGTAATCACGGTCAGTTTGCCGGCGGTGGGGATAACGTCGTTCGTGGATTGCTCCATATTTACGTGGTCGTTCGGGTGAACTATCGAATAGTTACCCTTCTCTCCGCCGAGATGTTCGATTGCGATATTCGCGATAACTTCGTTTACGTTCATATTCGCGGAAGTGCCCGCGCCGCCCTGAACGGCGTCCACAATGAAACTGTCCGAATATTTGCCGCCGAGAACTTCGTCGCAGGCGAAAACAATCGCGTCCGCGCGTTCTTTTTCAAGCAAGCCGTACTCGCCGTTTACGATAGCCGCGGCTTTTTTGATAAGCGTGATATTTTTTATGAAAGTGGGAGACATCGCGTTCCCGGTTATATCGAAGTTGTTTTTCGCTCTCAGCGATTGTATGCCGTAATATGCTTCGGAGGGAACGGAAAGTTCGCCTACCGAGTCGCTTTCTAATCTTGTTTTTATCATAACTTCCTTTATATAAGTTGCCCGAATAGCGCGTTATCGCGCTTTTTTGTTTTTCTGTTTGAATAAAGTTCGGATAATTTACCCAAGCTCTCGATTACATCTTGCGGAAAGTTACTCCGTCCGTTTCGTTCATTTTGTCTATAACGGCAAGGGAATATAAATCTATGCCGCTCTCGCGAATTTTGTCGCCTCCGCCCTGAAAGCCTTTTTCTATTGCGACGGAAACGCCCGCGAGTTTCGCTCCCGCCTGGTTTACGAGGTCGATGAGCGCGTTGGTCGCTTCGCCGTGAGCGAGAAAATCGTCGATAATAAGAACGTTCTCGCTTTTATCGAGATATTTTTTGGAAATGAGCACGGTATTCTGAGTCTGATGAGTAAAAGAATACGCGTGTGAAGTATATAAATCGCTGTTTCCGAGGTTGGTCGTCGCGCTCTTTTTAGCGTAAAGAACTTTGCATTTGAAAAATAACGCCGCCATGCACGCAAGACCGATACCGCTCGCTTCGATGGTGAGAATTTTCGTAACGCCTTTGTATTTGAAATGTTCGTAAATCGATTCGCCCATTTTATAAACGAGGTCTACGTCTATCTGGTGGTTTAAAAAACCGTCTACTTTAAGAACGCCGTCGCCTATAACTCTGCCTTCTTCCAAAATTTTTTTTTTAAGTAAATCCATGGTAATTCCTTGTTTTAGAAACTATAATTTTGTCTTATGACAAAGATAATAATATTTTATAGCAATCGGGTGGTTTTGTCAATTCTTTATTGACGGGTAAACCTCTTTAATCGATATTTTTTTATAGGGCTTCCGTTCCTTATCGCTAACTATTTTGGCTGCGAGAGGTTTCGTTTTGTTTTAATCTTAAATTCAAGAGATTGCGAAAAATAAAAAACGGCGCGAATCTGATAAAAGCTCGCGCCGCGAAAAGTGTTGTATTTTACATCAAAAGTGCCGTATTTCACGCAAAAACGCGCAAATTTACTTGGAAAGCACGCGGGTTAGGAATTCTTTCGTTCTCGCTTCTTTCGGGGAGGAGAAGATTTGCTCGGGCGAGCCTTCTTCCGCAATCACTCCGTCGTCCATAAATATAACGCGTGAGGAAATGTCTTTCGCAAAGCCCATTTCGTGCGTTACCACAACCATTGTTAGTCCGCTTTTTGCAAGATCGGACATAACCGATAGAACTTCCCCGACCATTTCGGGATCGAGCGCGGAAGTGGGTTCGTCGAAAAGAAGCGCTTCGGGTTTCATCGCAAGCGCGCGAGCAATGGCGACGCGCTGTTTTTGTCCGCCGGAAAGCTGCGCGGGGCGGGCGTTTATATAACTTGACATTCCCACCATCGAGAGGTATTTCTCAGCGAGAGCCTCGGCTTCGTCTTTTTTTACTCCGAGCACCGTGCGCGGACCTATCGAACAGTTTTTAAGCACGTTCATATTGTTGAAAAGGTTAAACGACTGAAAAACCATTCCGACTTTGGCACGGTACTTTTTAATGTCGAAATCGTGCGAGAGAATGCTGTTTCCGTCAAATAAAATATCGCCGGATGTAGGCGTTTCGAGCAGGTTTATGCAACGAAGCATAGTGCTTTTGCCCGAGCCGGACGAGCCGATAATCGAAACGACTTCGCCGCGGTTTACGTCGATGTTTATTCCTTTTAAAACCTCGTGATCGCCGAAGGATTTTGTAAGCCCTTGTATGCTTATAACCGTATTTTCAGTCATTCGGAATTTCCTCCTTGGTGTTTACCACGATGTTCGCGTCCGGATTGCTTTGCGAGCCGCAAATGGTGTAATGTTCCTTGCCGTTAAGCTTCTTTTCGAGCAGGCGAAGAATTCGCGTGGAGGTGAGCGTAAGTATAAGATAAATAACCGAGACTACAACGTAAGTTTCCAGCGTAAGGTAGTTGTCTGCCGCCGCGTTTTTGCCCATAAAGAATAGCTCGCTTACGTATATTACGCTTAAAACGGAGGTATCTTTTATGTTTATTACGAATTCGTTGCCGACAGAGGGGAGTATATTGCGCAGAACCTGCGGGATGATTACCTTGGTCATCATCTGCCAATGGCTCATGCCTATGGCTTCGGCACCCTCGAATTGTCCTTTATCTATGGAGAGTATGCCGCCGCGCACGATTTCCGCCATATACGCGCCCGTATTTATAGATACGATTATGATTGCGGACGGGATAACTGGAAGCGTTTGCCCCGAAGTCATCGCCGCATAGCCGTAGTAAATAACCATAGCCTGAACCATCATCGGCGTACCGCGGAAAACCTCTATGTAAGCGACGAGAATATAATCGGCAATCTTCTGAAAAACGCCCGCCGTTTTGCCTTTTGCTTTGGGCAGAGTGCGGAACACGCCTATAAGCAAACCTATTATTAAGCCGAAAAGCGTGCCGGTAATGGCAAGAAGAACCGTTACGCCGACTCCTTTCAGAAAATCGGGATAGTATTTAGTTATTATATCCCATATATTTTGAAAAAACATTGTTGTTTACCGTTTGTAAAAATTATAAGTTCAGACCTTCGGATTGAAGTCTTATCGCTTCGCTCATCATCTGGTCGCGTTGA
The DNA here is from genome assembly GCA_022768945.1 of Christensenellaceae bacterium. Taxonomy (GTDB): domain Bacteria; phylum Bacillota; class Clostridia; order Christensenellales; family Borkfalkiaceae; genus RGIG3732. The sequence continues at coordinate 4,435 of JALEKY010000020.1, forward strand.
TCCTGTAAAATGCCGTTCAGGCACTCGTTTATTTTAGCCAAAGCTGTGCTGCCCTTTCTGAGACCTACAGCTATGGATACGTCCGCGTCGGTAGCTTTGAAGCCCGTGGTGTTGTTTACGAGGGGAACGTATGTGTATTCGTTGGAAATACTGCAATAAGTAAGCGCGGTGGGAAGCTCCGCCACATAGCCGTCTATTACCATGGAGTCAAGCTGTGCCTGAAGAAGTGCAAATGTATCCGCTTGCGAGTAAGTACAGTCGGAAAGCTGAGCTTTTAACGCTTTCAGGTGGAACGTACCCGTTTGCGCCGCGATTTTGTATTCTTTTTTGTTTAAATCGTTGAGGTTTTTGCAATCTTTTAAAGCGCTGTTCTTTTTAGTCACTATAACAAGGTTGCTTGAATAGTAAGGCGAACTGAAATCTATTGCTTTTTTTCTTTCCTCGGTAGGGCTCATACCTGCGATAACCGCGTCGATAACGTTCGTGTTGAGTGAAGTAATCAAACCGTCGAAGTCGCACATATAAATTTCAAGCTTTACGCCGAGGGCTTCGGCTATCTTCTTTGCAATCATAACGTCGTAGCCGTAAGCGTACTTGCCTGTATCGGGTTTTACGATTTTTACTGCGCCGTTATCGGAAGTGTTCTGCGTCCAGTTGAACGGCTTATAGTTGCACTCCATGCCTATTCTTATAACGCCGGCTTCTTTGATGTTGTCCAAGTCTTTCGCCCCGGCGGATTGCCCTCCGCAGGAGGCAAAGCAAACGGTTAAAAGCAAAGCGAAGATTAAGGTTAAGAATCTTTTCATAATAAAAAATCTCCTTGTGTATAAATAAAAAGCTGCGATAGGAATGAATCCTAACCGCAGCTTAAAAATGCTTTACGATTGTGATAGCACTCCACAAATAAATTGTGACAGTCTGCAACGTATTACCCTGCAGCCCAACCGCAACGGCTTCGGAAACTCCATTACGGTTTCGGCAGAACTTCCTTTCGTTAAAGCTTGAATTCCGATACGCTTTAAGTACTGATAAGCTCCGCGCCTCTATCTTTTTGTTTTATGATACTCTATTATTTGACGATTGTCAAATACTTTTTAGGCGATTTTTTGATTTTGCGTAAAAACTATTTGTTCAGATACATGAAAAGGAAAGTCAATCCGACAACGACCGCAATACCGAGAACAACGGCGATTGCGACTCTCAGCGGCGAAACAGGGGTTTTACCCGTAAACTTACCGGTGCTGCCGTTGCAGTATATGGTGTAGTTCTTTTTCTTGTACGAATAGTTGATTATGTATACGGGTGCGAGTATGTATTTAAACGTTACGTTCGAATGGTGTGTGGAAACGTTCAGATAATCCACGCAATCGCAGTGATATTTGCTGACGATTAAATCTTTTATTTTTTTATCGATTTCCTCGCGCGCTTCCTTCCAACATGTGGAAATGTCTTTCTCGTAGTGGTGGGCATAGAAACCGCTGAGATAAGCGTTGTCGTACGCCTTTACGGAAGCGTAATCGAACGGAAGAAGGTTGTATACGTTTTTCGAGTCGATTCTCTTGCCGGCGTTAATATATATATCGTCAAAGAAATGCGACAGAGTTCCGCTCACGTGGCGCCACTCGGTATACGTTTCCGTGCGCGTTCCGTCTTCGGTACTAACCGTTCTCGTTTTATACTCGCCTATGCGACCTTCGTAGACGGATTCCGTTTGACTGTCGAAAGTGAAAAGGGGCATATAAACGCCCTTGATTTTATCGGTAGCCGCGGTTTTTTTGAATTTTCTCGGGGCGAAAAGCTTCTTTTTCGTCCAGGACTTGAAGTTTTTGATTACGTCGGCTACCGTGCGCTTGAACGGGATTACCGCATTCGGCTTAATGCCTTCGAGGTCGGCTTCCTTAACGACGTGCGCTGTGCCGCAGAAAGGGCAGAGGGTTGCGGTGATGCTTTTATCCGTGTGGATTTTCGCACCGCAGTTTGTGCATCTGAACGATGAAGTTTCGCTTTGCCAACTTTCGTTCTTTTTAAGAGCGTCTTCTATTGCGATTTCCTCGACGGTTCCGTCCGTACCGAAATCTTCAGTGTAATTGCAGTAGGGGCATTTCAGCTTTTGGGTGGACGGATCGAAAACCATGTTTCCGCCGCAGCCTTTGCATTTGATTGCGTCGGTATTGACTTCGGGTGCGTCGTAAATATTTTTTTGTGCGTTTTCTTGCATAATAACGTACTCCGTTTTACTGCCGGAGGCCGCGCGAACGCCGCCTTTGGCAATAGGAAAAAAACGAACGGGTAGAGTTATCAACCCGCTCGCCGTAGATGTTTAGCACTTTATCAGAAGTTGTTGAGTTCTTCGAGCATAGCGTTAAGGTCTGCACCGTGAACTTCGGCAGCCTGACCTACGGTTTCGCCGTGAGCGATTGCGCAACCTAAGCAGTGCATTCCGTAGCTCATAAGAATTTCGCCCGCGTTGGGGTTGATTTTAATAACGTCTGCAATAACGGTATCCTTGGTGATTTTCTGTTCCATAATAATGTATCTCCGAAATATTTTATTCTTTTTTTATGTGCCGCAGGACACTAAGTAACTGTATTATGCGCCCGAAAACGCTTTTTTATTCGTCCGCGCCTACTATAAAAAAATGCGGGATAACGCGCGTTTTCGGCGGTTTTTTTGTTTTTCGTTCACCGCGCGAAGGCTCTCCGGCGGTAATTCGTTGATTTAAGTTCGGCTTCCGTGCGGCTTAAAGTTTCGTTCCGCACTCGGGGCAGAATTTTGCGCCCGGCGCAACTTCTTTTCCGCATTCGGGGCAGAAGCGTTTAGCGTTTACTTTTTCTCCGCACTCGGGGCAGAATTTTGACGTAGCGGGGATAGCCGCGCCGCATTTAGCGCAAGTAGCCATACCTGCTGCAACTCCCGCGGCAGCGCCCGTAGCGACTGCAGAGGTGTTCTGAGCGGTTTGTTGATTTGTTCTCATAGCGTCCGCCATCATCTGACCGATACCCGCGCCCGCGCCGACTCCGACGCCTACGCCCATAAACGAGCCGCCCATACCGGTGTTGTTTGCGGCGTCTTTCATAGCTTCGGCTGCGGCAACCTTCATCATAACGTCCGTCTTGTCTCCGAGTATGCCGTACTTGGTACGTTCGTCAAAGGCTTTTTCGACCTCTTCGGGAACGGACATATTCTCTATGTTGAGCTTAGTGAGTTCGAGACCGATTTCGTTAAACGCCGCCTGAACGGTGGTGGTAACCTTCTCCTGGAATTCGAGGGTATTGCCGGCAAGTTCGAGAGCGGAAATTTTGCTTTCGCCTATAGCGTCGGTAATATTGGAAATGATGAGGGATTTGAGGTGGTCTACGATGTCGTTCGTTTTGAACGTGGAATTAGTTCCGAAAAGTTCGCGGAGGAATTGACCGCAATCTTTAACTTTGAATGCGTAAGAACCAAACCCGCGTACTCTTATCGGTCCGAATTCGGGATCGCGAACGAGAATGGGGTTCTGGGTGCCCCATTTATTGTTTGTAAATTGCTTGGTGTTGACGAAGTAAACTTCCATAACGATGGGGTTCTGGAAGCCGTATGTCCAAGCGGCAAGCTTTGTGAGAATGGGGTAGATGTTCGTATCGAGTTTATAAAAGCCCGGTCCGAAGATATCGGCAACCTGTCCTTTGTAGACGAACACCGCCATCTGAGATTCGCGAACGGTAAGAGTGCTTCGGTCGTTTACTTCTCTTCCGCTGTTTTTAAAAGGATATTTGTAGACTAACGTGTCGGTTGAATTGTCAGCCCATTCTATGTTAATTCTGAATAGTGCCATTTTTTTCCTCCTGTAGCGGCTTTTCCTTTTGCATTTAACGGAATAAGCCGTAATTGATAATTTTTCCCTACTTCTTTATGTCGTAAATCGTTCCGCTTGAAATCTCTCCGACCGAAATGCTTTTAATCCGGTCGTGTGCAGAGATAAAAGCCGTAGTTTACAGAGCTATCTGAACGGTTACCGCGGGGCGAACGCCTATAAATTCGCTCTGTTTGTTCTGCGAAGCGTTGTTTACGTAAGCATAGTATTTGCCTACCGCTCCGGTGTAGCGGCAAATGCCCGCGTAATATATATCGTGACCTACGGTGCGCAGCCAGTAATCGCCGTTGCGGTTTAACACGCTGTCGCGCTCGTAATCGGTATATCCTTCTTTTGTACTGCTTTCGAAAATTTTGCAACCTTTGGCAAGAGCGTAATCGGTCGGCTCCGCCATACGCAAACAGTCGTAATTTTCTCCGTCCTCGGTAAATCCGTATTCGGCGGTGACGAGTTCTTTATAGCTCGGCGCGAAGACCTTGTCGCTCACGACGGGTATCTGCGAGCTGTGCGCTTTGAAGTAAGATTCGGGATAAGCGGAGGAAACTCTCGTAGTTACCACGCCGCCTTTCGCCTCGACTTCGTCGAAAAGCGAGTTGAACATCTTTCCGTTCATGAATTCGCGAAGTTTGGAGCAAGACCAGTCGTTGGGATAATCTTTGCCGGTATAGTAAAAGCCGAAGCCGCAACCTTCCATTTCGGTTTTATCGGAAAAAAGAGAAACGTCCAAAATCTTTTCCGCGAAGAGAAGAGTTTTGCCGTTTGAAGAATCGAGCGCGTACCAGGTAACGGGCGCGACTTCGAAGAAGTACTCTTTACCCGTTTCTATTTTAGTTCCGTCCGAGAATTTTAAACCCGTTCTGTAGGGGGTGGCGGTTATTTTTTCGTACTGACCGTCGCCGTACGTAATTCTGCCGTCGTTGTCCTCTGGGACGGTTTTCAGGTTTTCGATCAAAGCTTCGTCGGTTACGAGGTTTTGCGCGTAACGACCGAACGTTTTAATTTCAACGCCGTGATTCGTGTTCGAAAGCGGCTTACCGACGTTCGATTGGCAACCGAACGACGCGGAAGCAAACATAAAAACGACCGCAAGCGCAATAATGATTTTCATACATCTTTTCATATTCCACCTCTCCTTAGCGGAAAACACTTCATTTAGTATAGTTATATATACTATTTATATATTAAATGTTAAAGCCCGATTTGTCAATTATTTTCCTTAAGTTTTCGTCGTTTTTACCGTTTTTTCACCTAATCGTCGGTTGTCGTCGCGGTTCAGGCGGGATAATTCCGTGTTTTACGTCGGAATTTCCGCGTCAGGTAACGTGTTTTTATAAAAATAGTCTTGCTGCGTTCGTTTTTTGCGCCTTAGGTGTTATAATGTATACGCGCCTGAAATATATGTATGCCCCGGAAGTGTTAACCGGGGTGCCGAAAAACACGAAAAGTCCCCTTTTTCGCCTAAAAACGGCATAAGGCAGGATATGAATTTTTCTGAAATCACGTACTATCTTTCATCTTTGAAAGTTTCGGAAGTCGTTTGCGCGATTATCGCGCTGGCTCTTTCGGTAGGGGTTAAATTTCTGATAAAGAACAAATACAAAAGGTTTAATTCGCTTTTGCCGGTAATATCCGGCGTCGCCGTGAGCCTTGTTTCTTCGATGATATTCGAAAGAGAAAACACTTTTAAGGAAATTATGGACGAGGGTATGCGAATCGGCAGTGCTGCCACCGTATTATACGTTATAATATGCGGCTTTTTTAAAGACGATTACGTTGCTCTGCCGTTCGAAAATCTCGTGGCGGAAAGTTTGCTTTCGGGATTCGTTTCCGAAGAAGAGCTTGAAGGCGTTGCCGGCAGATGCGTGGAAATTTTGTGCGAGTGTTTAAACGGCGAAAAAAAGAACGCGAAATACGCTCCGTTAAAATCGGATTGCAAAAAGACGGTTAAACGAGGGAGGCTTTCCGAGGAAGAGTATTTAAACGCTTGCAACAAAGCCGAAACGAGTTTGACCGACTATCTCGAAGGGGTTATTCGTTCGGGAGGAAGAAGCGCGGCTGAGCTTCTCTCAAAGACGATTGTAAATATTTTTAAGGCGACGAGATAATAAAAAAGTGCCGTTTTTCTCGGTTTAAACGAGGGAAACGGCACTTTTTAGCAGAGATTGTTGCCACTGAAATTCCGTTCAGAGTTTCGGAGCTCGGTTTTCGACGTTCGCAATGCGGAACGGGTTGTCCGTCGGGAGTTCGTCTTTAAGTCCGAAGAAGAAAACCGAGAGGGACAGGATTATAAAAATCCCCCCGGATACGGAGTAGTAAACGGGAAAAAAAGACAGCGCCCCGAACAGTTCGAGCAGAATGCCGTACAGCAAAAATCTGCCCGCGTTTTTTCTCGAAAAAAAGTTAGCGAAAAGATATGAAAAGTTTTTCTTTTTCGCGCGCACGTAGTTTTCGTTTTCCGGGGGGAAGAACTCGAAGCGTTTCATAACCGAATACAACGCTCCTCCGTCCGCAAGAATTATTCTTCCGCCGAAACGTTTCGACAGAGATACGCTTTCTTCCGAAAAACTTTTACCGCAAACGAGCACGTTTCTGCCCTTTGCGGTTTTTTTGTACTCTTCGATAATTTCGTTTTCCGTTACGGACGCGAACGTAAATTTATAATGCAATTCCGCATTGCTTTCGGATAAAACGATAACGCCGTTTTCCGAAGAGAATGGAATTTGCATCTTTTTCAGAAACGACGAAAAAAACTTGTTCAGCTCGTCTTCTTTGGAAACGCAGAGGGCGAACATCGCCTTTTCCGCTTTTTCGGCGTCTTTCGCTTTTAAAATATAGTTTCTTGTTCGTTTTTTAGTTAAAAGCACGAATATCGTTTCAGAAAGCGCGGCGAACACTATGGAAAGAATTATCGAGGCGGTCAGTCCCGAATAAAATCTTAGCGCAACGAAAGAAAGCGCGGCGGCGCCTAAAAAAACGAATATGCAGTCCGAAACGAACGGTATTGTCCGATTATTCATATTTACTCCGATTTATTGATAGAACGATAACGGCGAAGAAGCGATTCTCGGGCGATTGCATTCTCCGCCAAGAATATTATTTACTTTTATCGCTTAAATTAAACTTGTCAATTACAAAATAATATGTTAAAATATAATCTATGAAAATTTTACTTTTCGGCGGAACGTTCGATCCCGTACATAACGAACACGTAAAGCTTGTCAAAGGCGGAATTAAAGAACTTTCGCCGGATAAAGTCGTGATAATCCCGGCGCTTGTGCCCCCGCATAAGTCGGCGGCCTCGGTTGGCGCGCACGACAGACTGAATATGGCGGAGCTTGCGTTTTCGTTCGATAAAAAAATCGAAGTCAGCGACATTGAGATAAAACGCGGCGGTCAGAGTTATACCTATCTTACGGCAACGTATTTCAGGGAACTATATCCGGACGCCGAGATTTTCTTTCTTATAGGCGGCGATTCGTTTTTCGATTTCGATAAATGGGTTCACCCCGAAATTATTGCGGAAAAATGCAAAATCGTCGTTGTTTCGAGAGGGGAATTTACCGAAAAACTGGTTACCCGCAATTCGGAGTTTGAAAAGAAATACGGATACAAAGCAAAAATTCTTTCGTTTAACGGAGATTTTACTTCGTCTACGTACATCAGATACTGTCTTATGCTCGGTTGCGGAGCCGAAAATCTGCCCGAGAGCGTGAGCGCGTATATAGAAAAGAACGGCTTGTACAAGGGCGACAAATACTTTGAGTATCTTCACGAGCATTTAAAGGAAAAAAGGTTGTATCACACCGCCGGCGTTATAGAATACGGGCTTCTGATAAACAAACAGCTGAAACTCGACCACGATAAAGTGGTTCTCGCCTGCGCTCTGCACGACGTGGCGAAGTATATGCATGAAGAAGATTTTAAAGGCTTCGTTCGTCCCGAAGGTATGTCGGACAGCGTTGTTCACGCGTTCCTCGGAGAGTACGTGGCTAAAAACGTGCTCGGCGTGACGGACGAGGAAGTCCTTTCTGCAATACGCTATCATACCACGGGCAAAGCGGATATGTCGCCGCTCGAAAAACTCGTTTATACCGCCGACCTTCTCGAAAGGAATCGCACTTACCCTGGCGTTGCCAAGCTTCGCAAAAGCGTGGAGGAAAACTTCGAAAAAGGCTTTGCGGAGTGCGTCTGCCAAGGGTATAAGCATTTAAAGCAGGCGATGATTTCTTCAAACGTATACTACCTCACGAAGGAAGCGTACGATTTTTATAAGTCGGAAAGGTAGCCGAAAATAGTGAAATCCCTTAGGTGAAATTCTCTCTGATAAATTATATTCTAAATAAAAAACCACGTAAATCGCGCAAAAACAGCCGATTATACGAAAAACGGAGAAAATTATGGAAATAGAAAAACTTGTAAAAAACATTTGCGACGTTCTCGTAAACAAAAAGGCTCGCGACGTCGTAAAAATAAACGTTACGGAGAAAACTTCCGTGGCGGACTACTTTATCGTTGCGAGCGGAAGGTCGACCTCGCAGGTAAAAGCTCTTGCGGAACACGTCGAAGAGGAAACCGAAAAGAACTTCGGATTATCCGTAAAACGCCGCGAGGGTATGACGGACGGAAGATGGATAGTTCTCGACTACGGCGACGTGGTCGTACATATTTTCAACGACGAGCAAAGGCTTTTCTATCACCTTGAAAGGCTTTGGGGCGAAGGAGAAAAGGTCGAGGAATAAATTCTCGGGAAGAGAAGAAGTTCAGCGTTTTTTCGAGGATACCACGGCAGATCGCATCTTATTCGTTTCGGGCGAGCTTTTCTTCGGAGCGGATAGGACGGAAGAACGGGACGATTGCCCTTTTGAGAAAGCCTTTTTCGGGGTATCCTGCGGCGGATTTTTGCAGTCGTCTTCGCGTCGAGCTTTCCTAACGTTTCTGCTTTTTAAAGGTTTTGCCGTGTACAATTTTCCGTCGTAACTGACGGAAGTTCCGGGCGGCATCAACGCGCCTTTTAGCGAGATAACGTTTGATTTACGGGCTTTTCGCTTTTTCGGCGTTACTATTTTGTACAGATGCGTGACCGTTTCGCTTTCCTTGCGAGGCTCGTTTTCGAAATTGCTTTTCGCGTTTTCGCTTTCGTAAGGAGCGCGGTTGCGTTTAAGTCCGGCTGCTTTAAAGCGTATGAGTAAAACGGATAGATAGCAAACGGAAAAAAAGCACGCGCAAGAAAACAGACCTGTAAAAAAATCGACCATAAAAAATTTCCCCCTCGAAACAAAACGGTCGGCATCGGGTACGTCGAGTTTACGTACGGGGACGACCGAGCGTTATAGTTGTAAATATTATAGCACGTCGCGCGTTAAAATTTTTGACGGCGATTGTCGTAAAAAGTAAAAGAATGCAAGCAACAAGAGGACTATTTGTTCCGTTAGCGGCAATAATAAATATGGTTTATAAAGCATAGGGGCTTTAGGGACATAAAAACGACGTTCTTTTTCGCGGCTGTCGCTTCGGGAAAGAAAAACCGCTTATAAGGAGAATAAAAATGGAAGAAAAAGAAAGTTTATTCACGGAAAACGACTCCGAAACGAAAGAAAAAGATTTTGACGAGAGCGTAAGCGAGGAAGCAGAAAACGCGTTCGAAGACGAAGAAGTATCCGAACTTTCGGACGATAAAGACGAAGATTTCACCGAAGAAAAAGAAGGCGAAAACTTCGATTGCGAAAACGACTCCGAGGACGAAGACAAGAGCGAAACGGTGGTTTTCGGCTATACCGAGAACGTTTCCGAAGAAAAATCCGAAGAGAAGAAAGAAGAGAATCCGTTTATAAAAATAGAGGAAAGCAGCGAGTACAAAAAACTCGAAAAGGAGTACAAGGAGTATCGCCAGAAGAAAGTGCTTTCGCATATAGACGCGCTCATTTTGCCGAATATGTCGCAAAACGACATTAAGCAGGAGTTTGCGGAAGTCGTTCGCGCCGAAAAAGGCTCGGTATGCGTTCTTCCTCAAACGCTTAAGCAGGCGAAAAAGGAACTTCCGCAGATAATCAAGGTATCCGTTTTAATAAACTATCCGTTTGCGGGAAGTGAAAAATCGACGGTTTTTGCGGAAATCAAAACGGCTGCCAGAGCTAAGGCGAACAGCGCGGTAGTGTGCATGAACCTTTCGTCATTCCTTTCGGGAAATTCTAAAATAATAGACAAAGATTTAAAAGCTTTAAAGAAATTCGGCTCCAAAATCAAAGTAGTGCCGCTTTTCCCCGCGCAAGGGCTTTCTTTGGAACAGGCTTCCAAGCTTGCCGCGCTCGTAAAGGTCAATATGATTACGAGGGTTGGTATCGCGCTCGATCCGCTTGCTCCTAACGTGGATAAAGCCGCGGACGTAATAAAGATTTTCTACAACGTTCTCGGTGAACAATGCCCGGTGGACGCTTACGGCTCGATATGCTCTGCGGAAGCTGCCGAAACGTTGTTCAATGCGGACGCCGACAGAGTGGTTACCGCGGAATACCGCGCGCTCTCCCGCCAGAAACTCGACGGCGTGGAAGTAAAGTAAACGAAACGATTAGCCATTCCTTTTTGTTCGGCTTTTTTAGATCGGAGAGGAAATGCGGCGTTTAAACTAACGGAATAAGGAGTAAAAATTTTGGAAGACAATAACGAAAAGTTGTTTTACCCGAGTGTGGAATACAACAAAAAAAGAAGAATGAAATATATAGTTTTGTCGGTTGTGGGCATAGTTTTATCCGTAGGGTTTACCGCCTGGATAGCTTCCACCGGCAATCTTATGGGGCTGTTTATGCTGTTTTTCGTGGTGCTTGCGGTCGCGCTTTTGCCTAAAGCGTTAAAAGAAAACCCGGTAAAGCACGTACCGATCGTCAGCGTAGGCAAAAAGGAAGTAACGGTTTCGGGTAAAAAAATAGCCCGTTCGAACGTGACCGCCGTCGGCGCGGTGGTATACCTCGGAAGCGTGGGCAATTCCATCGAAAACAGAAAGTTTCTCGAAAAGACGGCTTCCGAACGTCCGCCGGAAAATATGATTGGCTCGTTCGAAGTAAGGTATACGACCGAAGACGGCAAACAGCAGAGCGAATACGCGGTTATAGAAAACGTTGTAGAGGCGTTTTCCGAATTTGTAAAAGAGGGGAAGGTTTCGTATAAACTCGGGTACTCTCTCGGAAAAGAATATCGCGTTTCTACATACAATTTCAAAGAATTTTTGGCAGAAGAAGCCGCAAAAGACGAACATTCCGCGAAGAATAAAGTAAAGCAGTTGATTTAGCGATTTCTCCGGCAACGTCGGAACAACGTCGCAGGGCGAGCAGTGCTGAACGCTCGGGAGGCAAGGAGATGGAAGAATCCGTATTGCAAAAATTGATAGACAAATCGAGCAGAATAGTCTTTTTCGGCGGCGCGGGCGTTTCCACCGAGAGCGGAATTCCCGATTTCCGTTCGACGGACGGGCTGTATTCGATGAAATACGACTTTCCGCCCGAGGTTATTCTGTCGCACTCTTTTTTCAAAAGCAACCCGAAGGAGTTTTTCAGATTTTATTTCGATAAGATGATTTACCCCGGAGCGAAACCTAACGCGGCGCATATAAAGCTTGCGGAACTCGAAAAAAAAGGCAAGCTTAAAGCGGTGGTTACTCAGAACATCGACGGGCTTCATCAGCTTGCCGGGAGTAAAAACGTATACGAACTTCACGGTAGCGTACATAGATATTACTGTGAGAAATGTGGCGTTTTTCACACGTTAAACGAGGTTTTTGCTTTGAAGGACGCGTCAAAAGACGGTGTGCCGAGATGCGCTTGCGGAGGGATTGTAAAGCCTGACGTCGTTTTATACGAAGAGCGGCTCGATACCGAAACCATCGAAAAATCGGTCGAAAGCATAGCCTCGGGGGATTTGCTTATCGTCGGCGGAACTTCTCTCAACGTGCAACCTGCGGCGGGGCTTATAAGTTATTTTAGCGGTAACGACGTCGTTCTTATAAACAAGACGCCCACTCCGTACGACAAAAAAGCTTCGCTTGTTTTGCGCGAGCCGATAGGAGAAGTTTTGGGGAAAATCAGGGTATAAAAAAATGGCAAACGCGAGAAATTTCGACAAAGAGTTTGAAAAGATACGGGAGGAGTGCCTGAGTAACGGCGTAAAGCCGAAGTTGTTGCTTCACTGCTGTTGCGCGCCGTGTTCGTCTTACTGTCTTACGCAGCTGAACGGGTATTTTGACGTAACTTGCTTTTTTTACAACCCGAATATAACGGACGAAAAAGAATATTATCACCGTCTCGAAGAATTGAAAAGATTTTTAAACGAGGCGGGATATGACGGAATAAAAGTAATCGACGGCGGATATTTTCCTCTTGATTTTTTTGAAGCGGTTGAGGGCAACGAGAATTTGCCGGAGGGTTGCGCGCGTTGCTTTATATGCTACCGACTTCGCCTTGAAAAAACGCTGTTAATGTGCGAAAAAGGCGGTTTTGACTATTTTGCGACGACTCTTACGGTAAGTCCGCATAAGCGTGCGGACGTGCTTAACGAGATAGGCGAAGAGATAGCGAAAAACAGCGGCGTTAAATATTTGCCGAGCGATTTTAAAAAGCGCGGCGGGTATTTGAAGTCGATAGAGCTTTCGAAAGAGTACGACCTGTACAGACAGAATTTCTGCGGCTGTGTGTTTTCCGAAAAGCAGGCGCGGGAAGAAAAGCGCATTATATAAAGGATAAAGGCGAATATAAAACGCGGCGAATTAAAGGACAGAAAAATGAAGTATTACACCGACGGCGAAGCGGAAACTCTGCTTTGCGGAAAAAAATATGCCGAAAATCTTAAAGCGGGCGACGTGGTTCTGCTTTACGGAGAGATGGGAGCAGGTAAAACGGCTTTCACTAAGGGAATAGCCGAAGGACTCGGGGTAACGGCGAACGTAACCAGCCCGACTTACGCGTATATGAACGATTACGACGGCAAGCTGTATCATTACGATTGTTACAGGTTGTCCTCCGGCGAGGACGCCGAAGCGCTCGGTCTTACCGATTATTTTTACGGCAACGGCGTTTGCGTTATAGAGTGGCCGATGAATATAGAGGGCGTTCTTCCCGAAGCTTGCAAAAAAGTTTACATAGAAAAGACGGGACTTACTACGAGAACGATTACTACGGAGGAAGAATAATGAATTACCTTGCAATCGATACGAGTGGTTCGCATCTGACCGTTATTGCAAAGCGGGGCGACGGCAAAGGCGAGCATGTTTATTTTAACGAAAACTGCGCGCTCAGACATTCCGTCGAACTTATGAACGCGATTGATCAAACGCTAAAAAACGCCAACCTTTTAAAAGAGGAAGTAGACGTGTTCTGCGCGGTAACTGGCCCGGGATCCTTTACGGGAATAAGAATAGGAATATCGACGGCTAAGGCTCTCGCGTATGCGCTAAAAAAGAAAGTTCTCGCAGTCACTTCGTTTGACGTGCTTGCATACAATATGATAACCGCAGACGCGCTTGCCCTTGTAGACGCAAAGCATTCGCACGCATACACGGCAGGGTATAGCAAAGGCAAGGTAGACTTGCCGCCCGCATATACCGATTTAGCCGAAATAAACGAACTCGGCAAGGGAAGAAAAATCGTTTATTCCTCGAAGATCGACGGAATAGACGGCGAAATCGTTTCGCTTACAGACGGGCTGAAAAACGCCGTAAACGCGAAACTTTATGAAGCGACGGACGATTTGGATGCGCTCTTTCCGCTGTATATAAGAAAAAGTCAGGCGGAGGAAGGACGATGACCGTCCGCGAATGGAGCGAGAAAGATTTGCACGCTATAGCCGAGCTTGAGAAAGATTGTTTTTCCGATCCCTGGAGCGAGCAAAGCATTACGGAAACTTTTCGTTCCCCCGCGTTCAAAGGCTTTGTCGCGGAAGACGAAAACGGGTGCGTCGCGGGGTATTCGGGCGTGCTTGTTTGTTTCGACGCCGAAATCGCGCTCATTGCCGTTTCTCCCGAAAAAAGGCGCAAGGGGCTTGGAAGATTATTGCTTGCCGCAGCGACGGATTATGCAACTTCGGCGGGTGCCGAAAACATATTTCTCGAAGTGCGCACGGGTAACGAGCCCGCAAAAAGTCTTTACGAGAGCTTCGGGTTTATCCCTGTGACGGTAAGGAAAAGGTACTACGAGGACGGCGAGGACGCGATTGTTATGGTAAAGCCGAAAAAACTTGTCTGAAGCATTCCCGAAAGGGGAGCCGAATGGATTTTGTTTCGGAGAAAATAAAAGAAGGCAGCGTTATAGTTAAAGGAAAAGGTTATCCCGTTCTTTTTCTGCACGGGTATCTTTCAAGCAAGGAGAGCTTTTACTATCAGACGGAAGCGTTATCGAAAAAGTTTAAGGTCGTAGCCGTGGATTTGCCGGGCTTCGGCAGGGCGGGAGAACCGCCGTTCGCTTATTCGCTCGGAGATTATGTTGATTACGTTTCGGATATAACCGACAGTTTCTGCGGAGGGGAAGCGATGATACTCGCCCATTCTTTCGGCGGAAGAATAGCTATTAAACTTGCGGCGGAAAGACCTGAAAAAGTAAAGGCTATGTTGCTCGTCGGTTGTGCGGGAATCCGCCCGAAACGCGCGATAAAGAAGACTTTTTCGATTTACTCTTACAAGTTATTGAAGAAAACGAACGCATGGCTCGCCGCTAAGTGGGAGGAAAAACATTCTTCCCCCGACTACCTTGCGCTGTCGCCGCTTATGCGCGAAAGCTTTAAAAAAATAATAAACGAACATCTTGACGATACGGCGAAAAAAGTGTCCGCGCCGACGCTTCTGGTGTTCGGTGACAAAGATAACGAAACGCCGCTGTACATGGCGAAAAAGCTCGAAAAAAACGTACAGGACAGCGGACTTGTAATTATGAAAGGGTACGGGCATTTCTGTTTTTCGGAGAACCCGTACGCGTTTAACGAGATTGCGTCGGTTTTCTTTTCGGAGGAAATAAAAAGAGGCGTTCGCCACGCCGACGGATCGGTCGAAAGGAGGCTTAATATAATTGAATAATCTCTTATCCGTAGGGGTTCTGGAAGCGGGTATGTACGAAGTAGTCGCACTGTCGCTTATAAATACGATATTTATGTTTTTCGCTTCCTTTAAATTCGTGCAGACGTTGCAACAAACGGGGTACGACGGCAGAGGGTATTTATCCTGGCTGAGAAGAAAGGATAACATTTATATGTTAAGACTTATAATCGTTTCCATACTCAGCATACTCGCGTTTTTGATTTTCAATATAGCCGTAATGATATTCTGGCAGAGTTATTTTGCAGTGTACTGCGGCTTCGGCTTTTACGTTATGTTCTTTATCGTGTATATCGGTAAGGACAGAAAAGTAAAGAGCAAAGTTCCGCTCGTAAAAACGAGAAGAGTGATAAGGCTGTTGATTACTTTCGTTTTGATAACATTCCTTCTCACTATGCTGCTGCTCACTCTTGTGAATTTCGGCGCAATTTTTCTCGACGAAGATTCGCTCGTGTATAAACTACGCTACGGCTTGTTGTGTTTAACCCCGATGCTGCTCCCGATTTTCGTGCTTATTGCGTATGCTGTAAACGAGCCGTTCGAAAGGTACAATAAGAAGCAGTACGTTAAAAAATGTAAAAGCTCGCTCGAAGAACGCCCCGATTTAATAAAAATAGGCATTACCGGCAGTTACGGAAAAACGAGCGTTAAGGAAATCCTCGCGACGATACTATCGGAAAAATACAGCGTGCTTTCCACTCCGCATTCGTACAATACCCCGATGGGCATATGCAAAACGGTTAAAAAGCTTAAGCCCTCGCACGAGGTTTTCATTGCGGAAATGGGCGCGCGCAACGTCGGGGACATAAAGGAACTTGTCGAAATAGTTAAGCCGTCAATCGGCGTTATTACGGGCGTTACGAATCAACACATAGAAACTTTCGGCTCGGTAACGAATATCAAAAACACGAAATACGAGCTTATAGACGGGCTTACGGAAGACGGGTTCGCCGTGTTTTCCGCGGATAACGATATTTCGGTTGAAATGTCGGAAAAGTGCCCTGTATCGCACGTTATCGCGGGTATTTCTAAGGAAAACAATCCGTACGTTTCAGCCGAAAACATTCAGGTAAGCGGCAGCGGAACGAGATTTACGCTTGTCGTCGGTGAGAATAAAATCGAGTGCGGAACGGCTTTAATCGGCACGCATAACGTGTCGAACATATGCCTTGCGGCGGCTGTCGCAAAAAAGCTTGCGCTTTCGGACGAACAGATAGCCGCGGGAATTAACAGAATTAAACCTATAAAACATCGCCTTGAAATAACGGAAACCTCGAAAGGCACTGTGGTAATCGACGACTCGTTCAACGCAAACGTTAACGGAACGGTTGCGGCTATGGAAGTTCTGGATTGTTTCGAGGGACGTAAAATAGTGGTTACGCCCGGACTTGTGGAACTCGGAAGCATGGAAGATTACGAGAATTACAGACTCGGAGAACGACTCGGAAGACATGCCGACGTGGTTATTCTCGTGGGAAAGCGCAGAGTCGATAAGATTAAAGAAGGGCTTGTATCCGTCGATTTCCCTCCCGAAAACATAATTTCCGTGAAGGATTTGCAGGAAAGCAAAAAGGTGCTCGCTAACGTCGTTAAATCGGGCGACGTGGTTATTTTCGAAAACGATCTGCCCGATAAATACAATTAAAAAACTAAACGAATATGACATAAAACACCGAAGAAGAAATTTCTTGCGGTGTTTTTTATATGCAAAAAGGAGGGAACGATATTGAAAAACACTTTAAAAAAAGTCTTGTTTCTGTTCGGCGGCAAATCGTGCGAAAGGGATATTTCGGTAATAACCGGCGTGCTGTGTTCTAACTCGGCGGATAAGACAAGGTATTCGCCCGTACCCGTCTACATAACCGAGGACGGTTGGTTTACCGGCGAAAAGCTGTGCGATCCGTCGTTTTACAAACAGCGCGATACTTCGGGACTTAAAAAAGTCGCGGTGTTGCCGTGTTCGGAGGCTTTGTACGACGTGACTTCCGGCAAGCTGAAAAAGATGTTCGACGTGTACTGTGCCGTAAACTGTTGCCACGGTATGAACGGCGAGGACGGAACGCTCGCGGGGCTTTTCAAGCTTTGCCGTATACCTTTCGCTTCGCCGGACGTTATGGCTTCCTCGGTGTTTATGGATAAGGCGGCGGGCAAATACTACCTTGCGGGCGCGAATATTCCCGTTTTGCCGTTTTACTCGTTTACGGGCGAAAGGTACTTCGGCAACAGAGAACTTTGCGCCGTTCTGGTCGAAAAGAAAATTGGCTTTCCTTGCATAATAAAACCCGCGAACCTCGGCTCGAGCATAGGTATTTCGATAGCGAAAAACAGAGAGGAATTCAAAATATCCGTGGAGCGCGCTTTGAGGTTCGACGATAAAATTTTAATAGAGCCCGCCCTTAAAAACTTTACGGAAATCAACTGCGCGGCGTATGCGAAAAACGGAAAAATCATCGTTTCCGAATGCGAAAATCCGAAGTTTAACGGCGAGTTTTTAACGTTTTCGGATAAATACTCGAGCGGGCTTAAAAATACCGTTTATCGGGAATTTCCCGCGGATATTCCCGATAAAACCGCAGCGAAAATCAAAGAGCTTACGCTTGCAATTTATAAAAAGTCGTTTATCACGGGAGTGATAAGGGCGGACTTTCTCGTTTCAGAGGACGGAGAAGTGTTCGTGAACGAAGTAAATACCGTTCCGGGTTCGCTTGCGCTGTATCTTTTCCGAGATTCCCCCGCAAGGTACGGCGAAGTCTTGACGGACTTGATAGAAGAAGGCGTGCGGGCAAACAGGGCTTACTTAAACAGAACTTTTACGTTCGGCTCGGACGTTTTAAGCAATACCGGCGCGAAAAGCGGCGCAAAAAGTTCCGTACATACCTGAAAATGTTCGACTTTGAAAGAAAACCGTGGTATAATATATAAAGATTTAAGCGGACTGTGCGGTTGCGGAAGGAAAGACCTGACGAGGAAAGTCCGGGCTTCAAAGCGGCAAGGGTGCCGGCTAACTACCGGTGAAGGCGACTTCAAGGACAGTGCAACAGAAATAAACCGCAGCCCTTCGGCTGTAAGGATGGAAAGGCGAGGTAAAAGCTCACCGACTTCGCGGCAACGCTTAGTGCCATGTAAACCCCACCCGAAGCAAGACTGAACCGTAAGATACGCCGCTCTCGGCTTACGGTATAAATATACGTCGCTCGAACGGTGCGGCAACGCATCGTCAAGATAGATAACCGCATTAAATGACAGAACCCGGCTTACAGGTCCGACTTAAATCGAATTTAAAAATCAAGACGTCCCGCTTCTTAAAATCAAGATAAAACGGGGCGTCTTTTTTTGCTTTTTAAGTTCGCGAGCGGCGTGGCGCTGTTGATTGCCATGTTTTAGATAGCGGCGATAGCGTTAGAATCCATCGAAAAGGCGGCGTTTCAGCCCCTTTTTATGAGGTGCTCGCTTTCGGTTGTTTTTTTAATTATCTTACCGTTTCGAAATCGCAAGCCGCGCGACGAGTGTAGAAATCGGGGTCGCGCTCGGAAAACAACGCGTCGTCGTGCACGGATAATTTAGAAATCGAAACCTCGTACGCGGTCATTATTTTTACTTCGGTATCCGAAATTCTTTTTTGATATTCTCTGCTTTGGATTCTTCCGGAAACTGAGATTTTCTCGCCTACCGAAAGGTTTTTTACAAAGCGTGCGTTTCTGCCCCAGGCGATTGCCGGAATATAGTCCGATTTGCCGTAGGATCTGTTCACTGCAATTAAAATGTCCGCTATTTCGCGGTTAAAAGGGGTAGTTCTGTAAACAGGCGGCTTGCATATGTAGCCGGAAAGTATTATGCTGTTCGGATTGCTATATGTGTTTTCGGGTACGAGTTCGCGTACGAAAACGGTCAGCATAAGTTTGCTTTTTCCGTCCGTAACTTTGTTGTAGCTTCGGAATTGCCCTATAGCCGAGATATGCGCGCCTACGCCGAGTTCGCCCTCTTTTACGAGCCTTTCGCTAACCGTAACGGGTAGGATATCGGCTTGCCCCGACAGTCTGTTTACGCTTACGTTAAATTCGTAAAAACCTTCTCCGAACACTTCGTGAGAGTAAACCGCGGGCGAAACTATTTCGCCCGATAAGTATGTTTTGTTGTTTTTTTCAGGAGTATAATCCATCGTTTTTCCCTCCGTTTTTTTATGGGCAAACAGCCCTTAAAGCCGCCACGAAAGATAATCGGGCATAGGCTCCTTTTTTAGTTTTGCTTAATTTGTTTTCCCGTACCGTCGATAATAAAGTTGTCTTTATAAATCAGCTCGGATATTTTAACGAATTTATAGCCTCTGTTTTGAAGAACGGAAAACACGAGAGGAAGCGCTTCGAGCGTGTTTTTCGCATTGTTGTGGCATAAGATAATCGAGCCGTTTTTTACGCGTGAGATAATCCTGTCGGCTATTTCCCTTGCCGAAATATCCTTCCAATCAAGGCTGTCAACATCCCATTGAACGGCGTATAAACCCTGTTTTTCGCATTCTTTCAAAAGTGCGTCGTCGTAATCTCCGAACGGCGGACGGAACAAAATAACCTTTTCGCTCGTTATGGCTTCTATAGCTTTTGTAGAAGTTTCGAGTTCTCTTTTCATCGCATCCTCGTTAAGCGCGGACATATGCGGATGAGTGGAACTGTGCGTGCCGGCTTCGTGACCGCTCTCGTGAATTTTTTTGACGTATTCGGGGTATTTTTTAACCCAGAATTCTGTCATGAAAAACGTGCATTTTACGCCGAAAAAGTCCATTACTTCGATAAGTCCGTCCGTTTTTTCGACGCCCCAGGCACAATCGAACGAAATTGCGATTTTCTTTTCGTCTGTAGCGACCGAGTAAATAGGCGTTTTTTTTGTTGAAACGTTGTAATAAACGGTATACGCGCCGCTTGACTTCGCGTATGCGGACATCGTTAAAATCAAAGCCGCGGTTAAAGCAATCGCGATTATTTTTTTTAGCGGAATTGTCACAACCGATATTTTCTTCACAATTATAATGCTTTCCTTTGAAAAAAATTTTATAAATAGGCGGTTATCGGGGCGGATTTTGTCGAAAACCGATTTTTTCGTTTGTATGTTTGCCGGAGATATTCAATTCTCGCCCTTTTGCGGGTGCGTTTAATTGCGCCGTAGCGGATTTTTTATCCGTAACAAGAGAGGGGGGGAGAGCGTCGCTCGCCCTATGATATCCGTAATTACTTGTTAAAACTTTTCGCTCGCATAGGCGCGCCGTTCGTCCCGTAACCGCTATATCAATATATATATTATAACTATGCTTTTTATATAACTTTTTTATTTCATAAAAAAGCGCCCGACCTTTTTGGTCGGGCGCAGTGGCTTTAAACGTTGAAAAGATTATTATTCGTTATCTTTCTTTTCGTCTTCGGAAGCGGTTTCGGTGGTTTCGCCGGCTTCGGTTGTTTCTTCGGTTTCGGTGGTTTCAGCCGTGCCGTCCGTCGTTTCCTCGGAAGTTTCCGTTGCTTTTTCCGTTTCTTCGGTGGTTTCTTCCGTCGCTTCTTCGGTGGTTTCTTCCGTTGCTTCTTCGGCGGTTTCTTCCGTTGCTTCTTCGGCGGTTTCTTCCGTTGCTTCTTCGGCGGTTTCTTCTATATTCTCGGCTGCGTCGTAATCGTATTCGTCTTCGTCGGTTTCGTCTTTAGCCTGAGATTTATTTAAAGAAATCTTTCTGTTTGTTCTTTCTCTTGCGTCGGTATCGTAGTAGGAAACCGTCTTAACGCGTTTAGCCGCGGACTTCTTAACGAAGTATCTGATAACGATTGCTACGAGAGCAAGTATAAGTCCTGCCGCGATAACGATGGAGGAAATCGCGAGCCATTGAACTTCTCCGGGAAGAGCGTCTTTGTCGGAAGAGGAGGAGGAAGACGAGCTCGAGGAGCTGTCGGTATCGTCATCGTTCTTTACTTCAACGAATACCTTATCTTCGAAATCGGTTGCGAGGAAGTTTGTATAGAGAACGTAGTTGCCGTCTTTGGAAGCTTCGAGTATCAAGCCCAAATCTTCGTAAACGGTGTAAACGTTTTCTTTTTCGCCGTTTTCGTTTTCGGAAGTGATTTTCTCTTCTGTGCCGTCTTTGTCGTGTTTAGCTTTGTCGTAGCTTGTTGCGGTGTAGCCGAACGTAAGGTTTTTGGAAAGCGCATATCCTTCTTTCGTGAGCGTTTCTTTAACGGTTTCGAACGTTTCGGAAGAGGAGGTGGTTACGGAAACGGATTCAACCACAACGTAACCGGTAGCGTCTTCATCGTATCTGTCGCCGTTCCAGATGTCGAGACCGAGGGTTAAATCTTCGGTGCCGGCTGCTACGTAGAAGGTGACTTCAACCCATTTTCCGTCGTCGCCGCTTACGGTTCTAGTAAGGGTTGCGTTCGCGGTTTCTCCGGAGAGAGCTATGCCTTCTTTGTAATCTTTAAGAGAAGCGACCTCGAAGCCCTTTCCTTCGTTTGCCGCGTTCGTTCTGTCGAGAATGCTTACGGTTGCTTTCGCGCCGTTTATCGTAGCGAGTTTAACGGTTATCTTTGCAAGGCTGTTTGCGGAAACTGTTGTCGCGCTCTTAGCGTAGTAACCATTGTTCGCGTTTATAAGTAGAGCCTGAACGTAGCTGTTGCCGGCTTGTTTTTCAAGGTTTTTGATTTGTTCGATTGTTTCGAGCGAAGCGGGGAGAGATTTCGTATTGAAAATACCCGTTTCGGAAGAGGGGTAATAAGCGCTTATGCTCGAAGAGGTGGGAACGGAAAGAATACGCGCTTCGATTTCGTAATCTTTCGCGGTGAACGAATAGCTGTCGTCCGTCTCGCTCGCGGTGTTCTTGATTTCGCCCTTAAGCTCTACGGAGCTGTTAGCGGAGAATATCGAAGAAGCGTCTTCTCCGAGAACCGTCTTTTCGAACGCGCCTGCAAGAGCGTATCCTTTCGGGAAAGCGGTAGGTGCGTCGGAAAGAGAAGTAGGACCGAAGTTGAACTTCAAAGTATAATATCTGTTTGCGGAAGCGTCTTGTTCTTTACCCGCGCCGTCTACGGTTTTGGTCTTGTTGGAGATGAGTACGGAGTACATTTTCCAACCGTCGTTATCCGTAGTCGTTTCGGTGGTAGCGGAGAGTAATTCGGTAGAAGTCGCTTTATCGTCCGTAGTATAGAGGTTTATGCCGGTGTCGAGAAGTGTTACAGAAAGACCTGTAGCCGTTTTATGAGCGGTTTCTACGTTTACTTTCGCCCAGAACGTAAGGAGTACGGTTTCGTCTGCCTTTACGAGAATATTTTTTGCATAGATATAACGGCTGCTCGCTACGTTCGTGAAATCGAAATAAGCGAATTCGTCCGTATCGGCAAAGGTTTTAGCGTCGTTTTCGAAAACAGCCGCGTCCGCGCCTAACGCGCTCTTTGCCGCGAAAGAAGCGGTAGAACCGGTTTCCGCCTGAGATTTGTGAGCGGCGTCTTTGAACGCTTTGTCGTTAAAGCCGGTTTCGGGAGTCGATACGGTGAGCTTGCCCGCTTCGTATTCGTGAGAAAGCGCGAATTTCGCGGTGGTGTAAGAGTTCTTGTCGTCCTTTACGTTTTCCGTAGCAAGAGCGGTCTTCGTAGCGAAGTTGTTGTTGAATTCGATTTCTTTGGTAAGGGAAGTAACGCCGCCATTGGTAACGAACGCGTTCGCTTTGTTTTCCGCCGCTAAGCCGTCGATTACGTCTTTAACGGTTTTACTTTCTTCGATTTCGTCGGCTTTTTCGTAAACTTCGAAAGTAACGTCGTCGAAGAATGCGAAGCCTTCCGCATATTCGTCGGTAATCTTATCCGAACCTAAACCCAAGCCGAGGTACAACGTGTAGTTGGAAGTGGAAAGCCCGTTCGTTTCGAGGTACATTTCTACCTTAACCCAGTTGCCGTTCGTGTTGATGTTTTTAACCATGGCGGGAGCGGCTTCGGTAGAACCTACTTTGTTTACGAGTTTGACGTACGCGCCGAAGTTTTCGGTTACGATTTCGCTGTCAAGACCGAACGTGTTTACCCAAACGGTAAGTTTGCCGTATTCGCCGGCTTTAAGAGAAAGAGTGGAACCGGACGTGTAGAAATACTGAGCGGTACCCTGTTTAGCCTTATCTTTTATACGGTTGTGGATCATAAGAACGCGTTCGCCGCTGCTGCCCTCGGGTGCGTCGGCGTCCTTCTCGGTGTAGCCGAAGTAAGAGGGGGAATGCGGGTTGAACGCGGCGTCGCCGCTTTTCAGAAGGTCTCCGAGTTTGGTGCCGGAGTACGCGTCTTTTTCGAGGAGTTTGCCGTAAGCGGTTTCTTCGGTATCGATAATACCGGAAGTCGCGGACGACGAGGGAGCGCTGTTAGACGAACTTACGATGTAACCGCGTGTGTTCGTCCATTTTATGCTCGATTTATAGGGGAAGGACACCGTATCTCCTTCGGCATAATATTCGAAGTTGCCGTTGAGAAGGGTGTGGGAATCGCTTACCGTGGAAGTCGAACTGCTGCTCGACGAGCTCGACGAAGACGAAGAGTCGTCGTTATTGCCGCAGGCAACCGTGAAAGCGAGCGCGACCGTAAACATAAAGACTACGGCGAGCGTGATAAGGGATTTGAATCCTTTGAAGTTTGAATGTTTTGTCATAAAGCCACCTTATTAAGTGTTTATTTTATACCCGTCTATTATATAATATTTAAACGAAATAATCAACGCATTTTTACCGCGTTTCGCAATTTTTTCGCTTTTTTCCATAATTTTTTGATTTTGAGGAATAATATTCGGGTACACGGTATTTCAAAATGAATAATTTACTTAAAAACAATCGACTTGCCGACGGAAAAAACGTCGGGACGGACAACGACGGGAAACAGAGCGTTTCCGACGCGGAGTTTATAAGAGAAAAGATACTTCTCGCCGTTACGGGTATTTGCACGGGGATAGCGAACGGGTTTTTCGGAGGAGGCGGAGGAATGATAGTGGTGCCTATGCTCGTTTTTTTGCTCGGGCGGGAGCCGAGAAGAGCGCACGCCACGGCTTTGCTCGTAATACTTCCGATATCCGTTATAAGCGGATTTATCTACGCGTCTTTCGGCAAGTTTTCTTTTTCGGTAGGGCTGCCCGCCGGCTTGGGAGTTATTGCCGGAGGGGTAATCGGCGCGCTGATTTTAAAGAAGATTTCGGGTTCGCTTCTTACGAAAATCTTTGCGGCGGTAATGTTCGCGGCGGGCGTAAAGTTGTTGTTTTTTTAATTCGATTTTATCGGATAACGTTTGTTTTAGGCGGTTTTTCGATGGCAAATGGATGCTTTCGCGCTGCCGGAAAAAGTTTTGTTCCGTACATATATTTTTAGGGTGTGATAAAATGAAGTATTTGTTGTATGCGGTTGCCGGATTGTTTTCGGGCGTTATCGGAGGAATGGGCATGGGCGGCGGAACAATTCTTATACCCGCGCTTACCCTTTTCGGCGGAGTTTCTCAGCACACGGCGCAGGCGGTTAATCTCGTTGCGTTTATTCCGATGGCGGCGGTCGCGCTATTCTTTCATATAAAGAACAAGCTTGTAGATACAGACGGACTTTTGTATATGATTTTACCCGGCGCGGCTTTTTCTGCGTGCTACGCTTATATCGCCTCTTTCGTGAGCGGCGAAACGCTCGGGCGTGTTTTCGGCGGCTTCCTCATATTGCTGTCCGTGTTGCAATTTTTCACGGACAAACTTGTAAAAAAACGCGTAAAATAAAATTTTAGAAAAGAATCGTGTTAAAAAATCTCAAAACAAGTTTGTAGAATAATCCTCAAAACGGGAAATTTGTGCAGTTTGTCGGCGCATTTACTTTCAAAAAACACTGCAAAATATTGAAATTTTCCGAAAAATATCCATAAAACCGAAATTTCAAGGCGAGTTTAAAAAATTTTTAAAAAAATTGCACAAAAAAACAAAAAACATCTACCAAATTTTTCTATCTTATGATATAATGCTTGTACGCTGAGAAACAGGCGCAACCCGCTTCGGGTGCGATGACTAATATAAATCGGTGAAACAAATAAAGAGGTGTAATTTTTTGGAAAGAATCGGCATTATCGACTTGGGTTCGAACAGTGCGAGACTCGTAGTCGTCGAAATGTTGGGCGACGGTCATTTTATGGTAATCGACCAACTTAAAGAGAGCGTAAGGCTCGGCAAGGATATGGAGCGCGATGGTTTTTTAAAGCCCGCGCGCATTGCCGAAACGATTAAAACGATAAAGATGTTCCGCAAACTTTGCGACGCGTATCAGATAGAGCGTATTATCGCCGTTGCGACGGCTGCGGTTCGCAGAGCGAAAAATCAGAGGAGTTTCCTCGAGGAAGTATCCGCAAACTGCGGCATTAAGCTTCGCGTGCTTTCGGCGGAAGAAGAAGCGACTTACGTTTACAGGGGCGTTATCAACACGATGGACGTTCCCAAGGGGATAATCCTCGAAATAGGCGGCGGCAGCACGAAAATCGTTTATTACAACAGGAGAAATCTTCTTGCTTACGAAACGTTGCCGTTCGGCAGCGTAACGCTTACCGAGTTGTTTTCGGGCGACGGTCTTTCTCCAAAGGAACAGACGGAGAAAATCGAGGAGTTTTTCCTCGAACAGCTTAAACAAATCGAATGGCTTAAAGACATCGATCCCGAAACTCAGTTCATAGGCGTGGGCGGTTCGTTCAGAACGGTTGCGAAAATCAATAAAATGATTAAAAAGTGCCCGTTGAGTCTTATCCACAACTATACGATCGAAGCGGACGATTACACCGAAATTTACGAAAAAATCCGCTCGATGGAACTTGACAAGAAAAAGAGAATTCGCGGTATTTCGTCCTCGCGCGCGGACATTTTGCCTGCTGCGCTCGCTACGATAAACGCGTTTATGAAATATCTCAACTATTCCAAATTCACCGTTTCCGCTTGCGGGCTTCGCGAAGGCATTATGTTCAATTACGCTATGCCTACCACGATAGAGAAGCCTATAAGCGACGTTTTGGGTTACTCGCTCGGAATTCTCGTAAAGTACTACAGATGTAATCAGAAGCATGTGGAACACGTTGTGAATTTATCCGTTCAGCTGTTCAAACAGCTCCGCGTTTTGCATAAATTCCCGAGGCAGTATCTTAAGATTCTTAAAGTGGCTGCTACCCTCCACGACGCCGGCGAAACGGTCAAGTATTACGATTACCACAAGCACAGCGCGTATATCATTCTGAACTCTCACCTGTACGGAATAACGCACAGAGAGATCGTCCTCGCTTCTTTCGTTTGCATTGCGTATAAGAGCGACGACTTCAATATGAGCGATTGGGCTAAATATAAAGAATATATTACCGAAGACGACCTTGAGGCGATAAGAAAACTCGGCATCATGCTTCACATTGCGGAGAGTCTCGACAGAAGTATGTCCGGCTCGGTAAGCGGTCTTAATTGCGACGTTCTCGGTGACAGCGTTATTATGAAAACAGAGGTCGACGGCGACGCTTCCCTCGAAATAAAGGACGCGCTCAATACTTCGTCCGACTTCAAGAGAATATTCAAAAAGAACCTCGAAATTCTCTGATTAAAATTAGAATAAAAAAAGAAAAAGTCCGTTTTTCGCGTGAAATACGGGCTTTTTTGTTTGTAAAATATGTGGAGCTTTCGTCTTTTGTTTGTGATAGCGGCGCTGCTTTGTTTTGACAAAAAATTTCTTTACTTCACCGGTAGGGCGAGCATTGTTTGCCCGGGTTCTTGCGAACGAAAAGACTATATCTATTACCCGGCAAAACGGAAGGCGGTCACCGCCATCGTCCGCTTATACTTGCAATCGAGAACGCTTTACTCGACGATTGTACGGGTAGCGTTTACCGCATGCCATTATAAATTCAATTTAAATAATCATAGCTTCTTTTTACCATGCGGGCGAGCCCCGCGAGCGCCTCTTTGATTCCGAAGTCTGCAGCCTTGCCGTAAAGTTCTGCGGCGCGCTTCAAATCGCGTTCGACGCCGAGCCCGAGTTCGTAACATCTTGCAAGATTATAATATGCCTGAGGCGAGCCTTTTTCAACGGCTTTATAGTAGTACTCTACGGCAAGTGTGTGATCGGGCGGGGTTGCTTTTCCTTCCTGTAAAGCTATTCCGAGATTGTTAAGTGCGTTTACGTCGCCGTTTTCGGCGGCAATCATAAAACAGTTAAGCCCTTTTTTGTAATCGAACGGCGGATAATAATAGTAGTAATTGCCGAGGGGCAAATACGCGTCCCGAATACCGTTTTCGGCTGCGCGCTCGAACCATTCTCTCGCGCTGTCGGCGTTTTCTTCCGTCCCTTGCCCGTTCATATAGCAACACGCAAGATTTTGCATTGCATAAGCATTGCCGTTTTCCGCCGCAAGAAGATACCATTTAAAAGCTAATTTATCGTTTTTTTCTACGAAACTGCCCGTATCGTATGCTTCGCCTAAATTGTATTGAGCGTCGACGTCGCCGTTTTCCGCGGCTTTCAAGTACCAATTCAACGCTTTTTTATTGTTTTTTTCGACTGCTTCGCCTTTTTCGTAGAAGAGCGCAACGTTATACTGAGCGGTGCCGATTCCTTGTTTTGCGCTGCGCAAATACCATTTGAAAGCGGTTTTATCGTCCTGCGCTACGCATCTGCCTGAATGATAATAATCGGCAAGAAGCATTTGAGCCGTGCCGTTCCCGAGTTTCGCTCCTTTTTTGAAATACGAAAAAGCTTTTTCGTAGTCTTGTTCCACGTCGTCGCCGTCGTGATACAGGCTTCCGAGGACGGTTATGCAATCGGGATCTTCCGCTTTCGAGCCTTGCATAAAGTATTCGATTGCTTTGTTTACGTCCTTTTCCACGCCGTTGCCGTCAAGATAAATATTGCCTATATCGAAGTTTGCGCCGTCGTTTCCGAGTTCTATTGCTTTTTGGTACCAATAGATACTCTTTTGAATGTCGTCCGTATGACCGTCTTCGTCGGCGGATTTATCCGTTTCGTAAAAAACTCCGAGATTGTATGCCGCGGTTGCGTTTCCTTTGCTTGCGGCTTTCTCGTAAAGTTCAATCGCGCTTGCAACGTTTTTTCCGTCGCATAGGACAAGCATGTTGCCGAGAGCTACCATCGCTTCCGTTAATCCGAGCTTTGCCGCGACGCGATACATTTTTATCGCTCGTTTTTCATCGATTATTCCGTTCCCGCTCATAGAGGAAACGCCGTTTAAATCGTAAATGGCAGGTTGCGCGTTTTCTTCGGGGTTGCGAGTTATCCCCGTGCCTATGCCGTGTTGATAGGCAAAACCGGAATAATAAGCGTAAACGTCCGCATTTTTAACGGATTTTCGAAAGTTTTCAATCGATTTTGCGTCGGTTTTTTTAAGATAGACGCGTTCCGTTTCAAAAAGCCGCGAAATAAATCCGTTGTATTCCGCCATGCCGAAATAATAGTAGGCTTTTGCCTCGCACGGCTTAACCCCGAGCCCGTTTAAGTATCTTATTCCGAGTTCGAAATACTCCGCGCCGTCGCCTTGCTTTGCTGTTTTTAATATTTCGGCAATATCGCTTTTGCTTAGTTTTTGTTTCATAACGCGGCGGGTTTACCTTAAAACCTTGCCGAGAAGTTCGTGAGCAGCGTCGTAACCTACTTGTTTAAGTCTGTACTTTTTAGCCGCGGTTTCGATAATGGTGGGGATATTTCTGCCGGGCGTTACGGGTATGAGAAGTTGGAAAACGTCCACGCCGAGAATGTTTTCGGTGAAATCGATGTCTCCGATGCGGTCGTATTCTTTCTTTTCGTCCCATCTTTCAAGCTTTACGACGATGTCGATGCCCTTTTCCTTTCTCACGGAACCGGGACCGTACATCGTTTGAATATTTATAATGCCGAGCCCGCGTATTTCCATATAGTCTCTGATTTTTTCGGGCGCGGTGCCGGTCAGGTTGTCGTTTATGAGTCTTATTATAACGCAGTCGTCCGCCACAAGACGGTGACCGCGGTTAATGAGTTCGAGTGCGATTTCGCTTTTACCTATGCCTGCGTCGCCTTCAAGCAGAATGCCAACGCCGGAAACGTCTACGAGAACGCCGTGAACCATTGTTTCCTTCGCGAGCAAGCGGGAAAGATAGGAGTACGCCTGATTGATGAGGTGAGTGGTTATCTGTTCCGAACCGAAAACCGGGCAACCGTATTCTTTTGCCAACTCTAAAATTTCAGGGGCGATTTTAAGATTTCTGGAAACGATAAGGCAGGGGATATTGCGCTTAAATAGCTCGGTAAATACTTTTAACGTAAAGTCCATCGGCAGGCTGTTCATATATTCGTGTTCCGCCATACCTATAACTTGAATACGCGTATGGTCGAAATGCTCGAAGTACCCCGTGAATTGCAATCCCGGTCTGCTTATGTTTCTCGAACAGAGAGGGACGGAGCCCCTGCCGTTTTCCAAAATCGAAAAGCCGAGAGTCTTCGCGAGTTCTTCCGTAGTAACGTTCACCGTATAGTTGCTCATAATACTTCCTCCGAATAAAAAGTCGCGTAAAACGCGCGTTATCGCGTGAAATGTTTGTAAAATCGAACGCGTTTTACAAACAGTATTTATTTAAAATATAACCTACGGCGTCATCGTCGCAGGAAACGGTTATTTCGTCCGCAAGGGCTTTAAGGTCGTCCGTCGCGTTCTCCACTGCAACGCCGAGCCCCGCCCATTCGATCATGCTCGCGTCGTTAAGCGCGTCGCCCATGCAAATTACTTCTTCTCTTGCAATGCCGTGTCTGTTTGCCACGAACTCTACGGCTTCTCCTTTTGTGCAGCCCGCCGAAACGGCTTCTATTAAAAGAGTGTTCGACGAGTTAAAAACGAGTCTGCCGCCGTATTTCTTATCGAAAGCGGTCATTACCGGTTGAACTTCGTCGTACGTCACAAGACCGTCGTCGTCAAGTCCGAAAACTATTTTATCGAGTTTAAGGTTGTTTTTTTGGACGTATTCGCTTACGTTTTCGCCTATAACTATCGGCATAAGGTGCGCGTTCGCCTCGTAGTATCTTTGCGTCCTCTTGGTGTAGCGGTTTACGAAATAATCGCCGTTCGAGTAAATTTGAATATAGTACCCCGCCGCTTCGAGGTCTTTAAGCAGCGAAAGGGCGTCATCGGGGTTTACGTATTTTTTCAAAAGAATGTCGCCCGTGTCGAGGTCGGCAACGACTCCGCCCTGAAACGCGATGATTTCGCCGTGCAGGTCGAAAGGTTTTACGGTTACGAGTATCGTGGAAAGCATTCTGCCCGTGCAGATTACGAATTTACCGCCTCGGCGTTCGAATTCTTTAATCGCTTTCCATGTTTTGTCGAGAATTGTGTGGTCGGTTCTCAGCAGCGTGTTGTCGAAATCGGTAACCAACATTTTGTATTGCATTTAAGATTCTTCCTCGAAGTATTTTTTTATATTCTGCGCTTGTTTCAAGCCTATGCTTTCCACTTGGGTAAGCTCTTCCACGGTGGCTTTTTTAATTTCTTCCACCGTGCCGAATTTCTTTATGAGAAGTTTGCGGCGTTTTTCTCCGATGCCCTCGATAGAGTCGAGCGCGGAGGAGAGCATTCGCTTGGAACGTATCGATCTGTGGTAGGTTATTGCGAAGCGGTGAGCCTCGTCTCGTATTCTCTGCAGAAGCTTTAAAACGTAGTCTTTCTTATCGAGCACTATAGGATATTCGTCCGTGACCGTGTAAATTTCTTCCTCTCTTTTAGCGAGGGAAATCAAATCGATAGTGCAGCCCCGTTCGTCAAAAACCTCCTTTATCGCAGATAATTGACCTTTTCCTCCGTCGATTATAATGAGGTTGGGGCGGGCGAAATGTTCTTCCTCGCTCGTGCCGAGCTTGTCTAAACGGCGTTTCAGAACTTCTTGCAGACAGGCGAAGTCGTTATTACCTTCAACCGTTTTTATCTTAAAACGACGATAGTTGTTTCTGTCCGGAACTCCGTCGGTGAAGACTACCATCGAGCCTACTTTGTCCGTACCGCTTATGTGCGAAATATCGTAGCACTCCATGCGCTTCGGGTATTCTTTAAGCTTTAAAATTTCCTTTAATCTCTCGCACGCGACGACCGTCATATCGTCTTTGTGTTTGATTTTGTCCACGGATTTTTCGAGGTATTCCGCCGCGTTCTTTTCCGCCATCAGCGCGAGTTCTCTGCGTTCGCCCTGCTTGGGAGTGGAAATGGTTACGAGCTTGCCTACTTCTACCCGAAGAATTTTTTCGAGCATAGGCGCGTCTTTGCATTCGACGTTAAGAATGATTTCGTCCGGAATTCCCGTTTCCTGCCTGTAGTATTGCATTATGAAGGACGAAAGAGCGTCCTCGTCCGTTTCCATACCCGTTTCGAGAGTGAAGTACTTCGCGCCCTGCATTCTTCCGCTTCTCGTTACAAGCACGGTTATAACCTGATAAATGCCGTTGCCGGTTATGCCTATTATATCTGCGTTTATAAATCTGTTGAGGGATGTTATTCTGCGTTGCTTTATTCTGTTCAGCATGCGCAGTTTATCCCTGCACGACATAGCGAGCTCGTATTCCTCGTTGTCGGAGAAAGCCATCATTTTTCTCGAAAGAATTTTTTCCGCCGAGTTGTCGTTTCCGTTGAGAAAGTCTATAGCCTGAAAAACTCTTTCGCGGTATTCCTCGTACGAACAATGTCCCGCGCACGGACCGAGGCAGCGTTTTATATGATAGTTAAGACACTCTTTTTTCGGTTTGTTTCTGTCGAGAGAAGAAGTGCAGCGCCTTATGTTGTAGCACGCGTATATAATTTCGAGAACGTCCGCCACGGGAACGCCGCCCATAAAAGGACCGAAGTATTTTGCCCCGTCTTTACGGATTTTTCTCACTATCGTAAAAGTGGGGAAGTCTTCTTTTAAGTCTATTCTCAAAAAAGGATATTGCTTGTCGTCCTTTAAAAGAATGTTGTATTTCGGCTTGTATCTCTTTATAAGATTGTTTTCAAGCGAAAGCGCGTCGATTTCGGTGTTTGTTATAACGTAAGAGAAGTCGGCTATGTTGGAAACGAGCATCATTGTCTTTTCGTTCTTGGGCCCGTTCTGAAAATACTGCCTGACTCTGTTTTTCAGAACTTTCGCTTTTCCCACGTAAATGACTTCGCCGTCCTTGTCGAGCATTATATAACAGCCCGGTTTATCCGGCAAAAGTTTTAATTTTTCCGTTATTACGCTCATAGCTTCTTCTCCTTTATATATTTTTTTTGCAATCCTTAAGAAAGCCGTTCCGTATAAGGCAATCGTTTACACTTAATTTTAACATATTTCTTTAAAAAATTCAAGGAAAAAGCTTTCTCGTAAACGCAATTCTTTTATTTTAGCCGTGGCGATAGCGTTCAAACGACATTACCGCCGGTTAAGCCGCGAAGAGAAAACGTTTTGGTGAAAGTATATATTTTGTATAAGCGGTCAATAATAAAAACGAAAAACTTCGGGCGGCGTTCAGGCGGAAGCGGCGTACCCGGACGGTATAAGCGAGGTATATAAAATGAATAATAGAGGCATTGCGTTGTTTTGCGCGGGGCTTGCGATCGTATTGCTTATTTCTTTTGCGTTTGCGGGCGGCTTAAAGGAAACGGTTTTGAAAGACGACGGGAGTATATCCGCTTCGAGCCTTTTCGGTAAAGAGAACGAGGGGGATAACGGCGATTATCTTCGGTTGCACGTCCGCGCGAATTCGAACGACGCTTTAGACCAATCGGTAAAGTACGAGATAAAGGACGAAATAGTCTGTCTGCTTACGCCCGCCGCGGCAACTTGTAAAAGCAAAGAAGATTTGATGCGGAAGCTTAAAGGATTGTTGAGGGAAATAGAAAGAAAGGCGGACGGCATTCTTGAAAAAAGAGGCTTTTCCTATAAAAGCCGGGCAAAGCTTACGGAAGAGATATTCCCCGAGAGAAGGTACGGCGACCTTACTCTCGAAAGAGGGGAATACGACGCGTTGATAGTTAACCTCGGCAGCGGTAAGGGAGATAACTGGTGGTGCGTGGTGTATCCGCCGCTGTGCTTTTTGGGAGCGGAAGATACCCGAAGCGTGAAGTATAAATCGCTGATCGTCGAGATTATCGAAAAATGGCGAGAGAGATTGAAAGAGAAGAAAAAGAAGTAAAAACTTCTGTCTTGTAATTTTCATTTTCTCAAACATATTCGAAAAATTTCGGGTTAAAAACAAAAAGCCTCCTTTATCGCGCATAAAACGCTTTTTTTATACGAAACTAAGATTGAAAAAATCGTGCCGCGCACTAAGCGTACCGAGCACGAAGGAGGAAATATAATGACAATAAAAAAGACCATTGCGGTCATATTAACCGTATTCGCGTTTTTCGTCGCGGGCGGAACGGTGATCGCGGCAGAGGTTTATAACGAAACGCCCGTAATCGAAACGGCATTGAAGCAAGGCAGTTCGGGCGCGGAAGTAAAAACCATGCAGAGGAAACTTAAAAATTGGGGGTACTACAGCGGCGCCGTGGACGGAATTTTCGGTTCTCAGACGAAAAAAGCCGTTATTTACTTTCAGCGCAAAAACGGGCTTGTAGCCGACGGTATCGTCGGTACGCAAACGCTTAAGGCTCTCGGTATGAGCGCGTCTTCGGGCGGAAGCGGCTCGACCGTATCGGGCGTAGGCAACTATACGAGTTCGGACGTATATCTTCTCGCCCGTCTTATCCATTCGGAAGCTCGGGGCGAAACTTATACCGGGCAGGTAGCGGTAGGCGCGGTCGTTTTGAACAGAGTTAAAAGCGCGTCTTTCCCGAACACGATTTCGGGCGTAATATACCAAAGCAACGCGTTCACCGCCGTTTCGGACGGGCAGATAAATCTTGCGCCGGACAGCACTTCGATAAGAGCGGCAAAGGACGCCATGAACGGTTGGGATCCTTCTTACGGAAGCTTGTATTACTATAATCCCGTAAAGACGACGAGTAAATGGATTCTTTCCCGTCGCACGGTGATTACTATAGGAAATCACGTTTTCGCGGTATAGTTTTAAGGAGGGAGAATGGAAAATATGAATAAGAAAGAGAATAACAGCGCTGTGGAAAAAGTTGAAAACATAGCCGCGGAAAACGAAAAGAAAGACTATGCGGCAGATAAAAAAACAAACGTGCGAGTTTCGGCCGAAAAACCGAAAAACGGCGCAAATCGCGCAAAAACGGCTAAAAATTCAAACAAAAAAATCACGAAAGCCGAAAAAAGCAAGGACAAAGACAAACCGTCGAGAGGAGAAAGAAGGCTTCAAAGAGAAAAAATCCGCGCGGAGAAACAAGAGAAAATCGCCGCGATAAAGGAGGAGAGAAAGAAAGCGGCTTTCGAGAAAAAACAAGCGAGACTCGAGGCGAGAGAAAAACGCAGGGCGGAAGCGATAAAACGTCGTGAGCAGTACGCCGCGGAAAAACTCAGGAAGAAAGAAGAGAGAATAGCAAGGAGAGATAAGCTGAGAAGCGAATCGAGAGAAGACCGTCTTGCGAGAATTGCAGAGGAAAAAGCGGCGAAGGCGGAACTTAAAAGGCAAAAAGCCGAGCTTAGAGCAAAGCTTATTTCGGAAAAGAGAGAGAATAAAAAGATTCTCAAAATGCAGAAGAGAGAGGCGAGAGAACGCAGCAAATCCGAAGGACGTTCGAGGGGGATCGGCGGCTGGCTCGCGGCGGTTATATCGCTCGGCTGTACGGTACTTCTTCTCGGAACTCTTTTCACTTTTAACGTGCTTTATATAAACAGAGGAAACGAGCTTCTCGCAAGTTCTTACGAAAGAGCGTATTACGAGCTTTCGGGCTGCGTGGACAATATAGACGTCGCGCTGTCTAAATTGCAGGTAGCGACTACGGGCGCGGCGCAGCAGAAACTGCTTAACGATATAGCGATTCAAAGCGAACTTGCGGAAAGTCAGCTGCAGGCTTTGCCGCTCGAAGATTCTTCGAAGTTCGGAACGAGCAAGTTTATTAACCAGATGGGCGATTTTTCCAAAACGCTTTCTCAAAAAATCGCTAACGGAGGAAAAATCACCGCGGAAAACCGCGAAACGCTTTCCGAGCTTAAAAGAAGAAATTCAAACTTGCAGAAAACGCTTGCGGATATAAGCGATAAAAAGGGCGGTAACTTCTCGTTTATTTCTCTTTTGAAACCGGAAGACGGTAACGTTGTAATCGAAGGGTTCGGAGAGCTTGAAAATCTTTCCGTAGAATACCCGAAAATGATTTACGACGGACCTTTTTCGGACGGGCTTGACAGAAGAGTAGCCAAAGGACTTTCTGGCGACGAAGTCACCCCCGAAAAGGCGCTTGAAAAGTTCTCCGCGCTGTTTGCGGATTACGGGATATCGGAAGCGAAAGTCGTCAACGAAGGCAACGGGATAATACCCACGTATAACGTCGAAGCGACTCTTTCCGGCAAAGGCACTCTTTACGCGCAGATTACGAAGCAGGGCGGCAGACTCGTTATGTTTAACTGTTACCACGACTGCGAAAAGGAAGTTTATTCGCTTGAAGATTGCAGAGAAATAGCCGAATCCTTCGTGAAAAAGGCGGGATTTGACGGAATGACGGTAGTTTGGGAGGCTTCGGGCGAGAACGTCGCTCAGTTCAATTTCGCTTACGATGAAAACGGCGTTGCGGTCTATTCCGACCTTGTTAAAGTCAACGTGTGTATGGAAAGGGGAGTCGTTTCGGCAATAGAGGCAAACGAGTATTTTCTGAACCATACGGAAAGAACCGTCCCGGCGGCGAAGATAACGGCTTCCCGGGCGGCGGAAAAGGTGGATATGATAGAGGTCTCGTCCGTGCGTAAGGCTATCGTTCCCGTAGGAGAAAAAGACGAAAGACTCGCTTACGAAATTTACGGCGAATACGACGGCGAAGACTACTTCGTTTATATCGACGCGATTACCGGCGAGGAGCTTGAAATATTCAAAGTAGTCGGAACAAAGCAAGGCAAAGTAGTAATATAAAAGTTTATAACGGCAAGCGCCGAAAGTGGTGAAAATTTAGCGCATGCAAAGATTTAAAAAATAAAGGGGAATACGTCGCGGATTGTCGGCGTATTCCCCTTTGAACGTTAAATAATCTTCCTGAATGCAAAATAACGGCGTTGTGCTCAAAAAAAATGTGCCGAAGGCATTTTTTCGGTTATTTTTATTGACTTTATTCTCCGAAAATGTTATATTTATAAAGACTTTAATTATATATGGGAGTTGTATGCCCTTTTTAACGACGGTTCGCTCAATAAACCGTCGGGTTCGGGCTTCTCTCCGGGAGTTAAAAATGAAACATATCGCACAAGTTTTATTAGCCCTCGCGCTTGTATTTTCCTGCGTATTCGCCTTCACGGCGTGCGATAGCGACGCGGACAAGAGCGAAACCACCACTAAGATGACGCTTACACTCGTTAAACCCGGCGACGACGGCGCTTTGGTTGACGATACTATGATCGACGCGGAAACCGAAACCGAGTATTACGAAATAACCGGTTTCACGTTCTCCTCGCAGGATACCGAAATTCTCTCCCGCGTGGCTTCGGATAAGAACTACTACGAGGATAGCTATAGCGGTATAAGAAAAGACAGCGAAAGCTATAAAAAAGAAAAAACAAGATACAACGAAGGTCTTAAAAAGCTCGTAACCGACGGCTTAACCCTTCCCACCGCAGTTAAAACGGACGTTAAGGAATCCAAAATCACGCTCGACCTCGCGGCTATAACCGCAGACGTCGACAATGACGGAAACAAAATCGTAAACGTTGCGGAAGGCGAAGCTAAATACACCGTTAAAGTTCGTTCCGTTAAGGCAAGCGCGCTTTACGGTCACACCGAAATAGAAAAACTCGTTGTTCCCGCAAATTACCTCGCTATCGGTGAAGGCGCGTTCGGCGGTATGTCCGCTCTCAAATCGATAACCCTTCCGTTCGTAGGAGCAAAGGCAAACGCGCTTAACGGAGCTAAAAACTTCGGTTATATTTTCGGAACTATTTCTTACGACGGCGG
The DNA here is from genome assembly GCA_022768945.1 of Christensenellaceae bacterium. GTDB lineage: Bacteria > Bacillota > Clostridia > Christensenellales > Borkfalkiaceae > RGIG3732. The sequence goes on from JALEKY010000020.1 coordinate 41,386, forward strand.
CACGAGCGTTACTCAGAATTACAACGCTTCCGGCACGGCTACCTATTATGTTCCCGCAACGCTTACCGAAGTAACCGTTAACGGACTCGTAGGCAAATACGCTTTCCACAACGTAAGCACCGTTAAGAAGGTCAATTTCGAAACGGAAGGCGCAATTTACGACTATGCTTTCTACGGCTGCACGAGCCTTGAAACGGTTAACCTCGACGGAGCTACGATTATCGGTAAAGGCGCGTTCGGCGGTTGTACCGCTCTATATGAAGTAACCGGTCTTGAAAACGTTACTTCTTTTGGCGAGGGCGCGTTCCAGACCTGCACTTCGCTTAATCAATACAACGGAAAAACGCTCACGCTTAACAACGTTGCCTCGGTAGGAGAAAAGGCTTTCTACGGTTGCTCCTCTATCGAAAAGCTCGTTTGTACGCCTGCTGCGAACGCTACGGTCGGCGCTGCTGCGTTTGCTTCGATGAGCGCGCTTAAAACGGCGGAAATCGCTAATCTTACCCTTTCCGTCGGAGCTTTTGCAAGCTGGTCGGATATGCTTACCGTAACGGCTACGGGCTGCACTTATTTCGACGGAAGCGATTACAAAACGGCTTTTGTAGGCGCGTTCGAAGAAGGCAACACGTTCAATCAAAAGGCAAACATAAAATTCAACTGATATAGTTAAAAGAAATAATAAACCGTTCGCTTAAGTAATTTTGCGAGCGGTTTTTTGTTTGCCTTTTGAAGGGGATTTACATCGATGAATATTGTATTTATCGCGCCTATGTATGGGCGGTCCTGCTCGTTTTTTCTCGTGAGAATAGCTTTATGTTTCGCATTGTAGGGGGCGAGCATTGCTCGTCTTTTAATTTTGTTGTTTTACTTGCGCGGAGCTTGGCTAAATTCGTTTTGTAGGGGCGAGCATTGCCCGTACGTTCTGCTCGTTCAAACGCTTTTATTGTATACGTGTGGCGGTTGCCGCCCGTCATTTTTTAATATAAAAACGCGGCGGCATAATTAAATGCCGTCGCGCAGGTTTAATGCAAAGTTTAATGCAAAGCCGAATTTATTCCGCCGCATTCGAGGTCTTCTCGGTTTCTGCGGAGGGTTTTATAGTTTTTATAAACGATTTTGAGCTGAATACGAATATTCCTACGATAATTGCGATTGCGATATCGGGGAGAACGTATCCCGCCTGATAAAGGAAGCTGTAAACGATTACGTTCTGTCCTGCAGGAGCGTATGCCGCGAAAGCGAATACGCCGGAGAGGAAGTGCATAACGAATCTTGCAAGCCCGGCTACGACTCCGCCGAGAGCGAACTTCCATCTGTCGTCTTTAATAGCCGAGTTTGCGAACAATCCGCAAAGACCTATGCAGGCGAAAGCTATAGGGTAGTCGAGAAGGAACTGCGCGGGGTGGACGATGTAGGGATCCTGTATAGCTTGAAGTAAACCGTAAATCGCGCCGGCGAATATACCTTTCTTCGTGCCGAACATATAAGCGTAAATCATAAGGGGCAAAAGCGAAGCTATCGTAATAGAGCCGCCTTGAGGCATTTTAACTATTCTGAGGTAAGAGAGCGCAAAACTCAAAGCAATGCAGATAGCCGCATAAGAAATGGATTTCGTGGGAAAACCGGTAGCTTTGGACGGATCGAATATAAACGCTACTGCGACTACCGCGGCGATTGCGAGTATGCTCGAGACGTAAAGTCCTACGCTTTTTACGCTGTCGTCGCCTGCGTTTGCAAAGCGGATAGCCATAAATACGAGAACTACTATTATCGAAGCCGCCGAAGCGACGCCCGCGATAATTTTAGCCGGTTTTGTGTGAACGAAAGACAACGTTATTACGCTTGCGGCAATTACTATAATAGCGACCAAAAGCGGGTAGAACAAGTCTTTGATAAACGCGCCTTCTTCGTTGTTTTCAACAAAAGTGAAAACGAGGAAGGTTATTCCGACTATTGCGGCATAAATTATCGCCGTCAAAAGACCTATTTTCGCAACGAGCGACTGTTTGTCTTTTTTTATTGTGAAGAACGTTACGACGAATGCGATAATCATAGCAAGCGTCAGCCAGATACAAACCGTACGGACTATGTTGTGCGGGGTATCGAGCTTGAACAAGTAGAGAGTGAATTTGCTCTCGAGTAGTGTGTTTAACATAAAATCCTCCTTTAAGGTAAATTTCGGGGCATAAAAAAACCCCGACTGATAAGAAGGGGTTAAAAAAATACGGATATTTCCCCTACAAGCATTATCTTGTCAGGTTCAATGGGTATAATCTCAGCCGGGCAATTCTTTTTTAAGAAAGACCAAGCACCCCTGATACGCCGCTATTGTACATTAAACAGAAAGTTTTGTCAACCGTTTCGGTAGCGTTTTTCGGTTTTTTTAAGAATAACAAATTCGGCGGCAGATTATTTTTTTAAGTTAACGCAGATAACCCCGGCAAGCCCGCCCGCGACCAAGCCGTAAAGAAGTTCGAGCAAGCTGCCCGCGCCGAAAGACAGTTCACCCGAAATAAGCCCGAAAAGCAGATACGTTACGATTATGAGAGTCGTTCCCGTAGCCGCGCCTTTAAGCAAACCTTTTTCGCCGTTCACCGCAAAAGGACAGGCGACGCAAATAGATATTAACTTTATTATTCCGTTGATTATCGCTATTGTTTTTTGCGGAACGGCTACAAATTTCAACACGAACGCAAAAATCAATATCATGGCAAGGCATGAGCTAAGCCCTATAAGTACGCCTTTCAATAAACCCGTAAAAAAGTTGTTTTTAATATTTTCCATTTTCGCCTCCGCAAACCGAATGCAATCGGATAGTATATACTATGGCGTGGTAGTGCGAAGTAGAACAAAAAAGCGAGCCGGAATTTTCTTTTCGGCTCGCTTAACGCTCGTTTTACAATAGAAACGAGGCTTAGTTGTTTTCTTCCGCGTCCGTAGAAGTTTCGGTTTCGTTAGCTGTTTCTTCTGCGGTTTGCTCGGTTGCGGTTGTTTCGTTAGCTGTTTCTTCGATTTTGGTTTCTTCCTTGGTTTGTTCGGGTGCGGTGAAGGCTTCGGCTTTTTCTATCTGATAGATTGCCACTTTATCGAATTTGATGTAATTTTCGTTACCTGCCATACCGGTTTTGAGAACGAAAGAATTTTCATCGTCGTTAATTTCGGCTACGGTGCCGCAAATTCCGCCGATAGTTTTAACTCTGTCGCCAAGCTGCATATTGTTGACTTTCGCTTCGGCTTCTTCTCTGCGCTTTTTGTTCTGTCTCGACGAGAAGAAGAAATAAACGATAATGAGAACGGCAAGTACGCCGAAAACGACGTAAGTCATCCATTGGTTCTGCGCGGTCGATGCCGACGACGAAGAGGACGACGTGGACGAAAGAAAGTTGATAAGACTGTACATTTTTATTCTCCTTTAGACGGTGTCGCTCGGCTGTTTGTCGGATTTAGCGATTTTTTTCGTTGCGAAAACCGTTCTGTTATTTTACTCTTTTATATTATGTTACTTGTTTTTTTGATTTTTTGCAAGTATATTTTCGGTCAAAATCGGCAAAAAAGCGATTTTTATCGGAAAAACGTGCGGAAGATGTCAAAAATTCTTTTCCGTGCCGTATTTTTCGTAAAAATCTTTTGCGAAATCTCTTAAATACCCGCCGAGAATTGCTTCCCTTACGTTGTGCGCGAGTTTTAAAAGGAAGTGAGTGTTGTGCATGCTGAGTAGCATCGCGCCCGCCATTTCGCCCACGTTTACCATATGGCGAAGATATGCCTTGGTGTAATTTTTGCAGCAATAGCAATCGCATTCGGGATCGAGCGGGGTAAAATCTTCTTTATACGCGCCGTTTCTCACAACTATTCTGCCGCGTGAGGTGAGTGCCGTGCCGTTTCTCGCTATTCTCGTGGCGAGAACGCAGTCGAACATATCGATTCCCCTTAAAACGCCTTCGATTATGCAGTCGGGGCTGCCTACGCCCATAAGATAGCGCGGCATATTTTCGGGGTAGTAGGGGAGCATTTCGTCGAGAATGGAATACATCATCTGCTTGGGTTCGCCTACCGAAAGCCCGCCGATTGCAAGTCCGTGCTTTGCGTACGGAATAGTATGCATAAGGCTTTCTTTTCTCAAATCGGAGAAAACGTTGCCCTGAACTATCGGGAACAACGCCTGATTTTCGGTATCGTGAACTTTACTGCAACGGTCGAGCCAGTCGAGAGTCCGACGCATAGCCGTACGAGACTCTTCGTACGTCGCGCCGTATTCGGTGCACTGATCGAAAGCCATCATAATGTCCGAGCCGAGGTTGTGTTCGATTTCCATCGCCTTTTCGGGAGTTATCATATGTATGCTCCCGTCTACGTGCGAGCGGAACTTAACGCCCTCGTCTTTTATATCGTTGAGTTTAGCGAGCGAAAAAACCTGAAAACCGCCGCTGTCCGTTAAAATCGGCTTATCCCAGTTCATAAATTTATGAAGTCCGCCGGCTTTTTTGATAAGTTCGTCGCCCGGGCGCATATGCAGGTGGTAGGTGTTCGAAAGTATTATCTGTGCGCCGATTTCTTTAAGGTCTTTAGGCAGAATGCCCTTAACGCTCGCTTGCGTTCCCACGGGCATATAGATAGGCGTTTCTATGTCGCCGTGAGGAGTGTGCAGTATACCCGCTCTCGCTCCGCTTTCGGCGTCTTGTTTTATTACTTCAAAAGAAAATTTACTCATCGTCGTTTTGAATTTCCGTGTCAAATTTTTTATATAAGCCGCCTTTATCGCGTAAAAAACGGCGTTTTTGGTTGTCTAATACGTGCGCTTACAATATAAGCATTGCGTCTCCGAACGAAAAGAATCGATACTTTTCCTTTACCGCCGTTTCGTACAGAGAAAGAATTTTTTCCCTCGAAGTAAACGCCGCAACGAGCATTACGAGCGTGGACTCGGGTAAATGGAAGTTCGTGATAAGCGCGTCGACGCATTTGAATTTGTAGGGGGGATAGATAAAGATACTCGTATTGCCGGAACACGCGGTTACGAGTCCGCTTTCGTCCGCAACCGTTTCAAGCGTCCTTACGCTCGTCGTTCCTACCGCGATAACCCGTCTGCCCTCGCGTTTTGCCCTATTGATTTTTTCGGCGTTCTCCTCGTCTATTTTATAGAACTCGGTATGCATTTTGTGCTTTGTAACGTCGTCCACCTTAACGGGGCGAAAAGTGCCGAGCCCCACATGCAGAAGAACCCTTGCGAACTCCACGCCCTTTTCTTTAAGAGCGGCGATGAGTTCGGGCGTAAAATGTAAACCGGCTGTAGGCGCGGCAGCCGAACCTTCCGTTTTGCAATAAACGGTCTGGTATCTGTCCTTGTCTTTCAGCTTTTCGTGAATATACGGGGGGAGGGGCATCTCTCCGAGCCTCGAAATAATATCCTCGAAAACTCCGTCGAAAATAAATCTTACTATTCTTCCGCCGTCGTCCGTGCGGGAGAGAACTTCCAAAGAAAGCTCTTCGTTGGCGACGAGTTTTACCCCTTCGCGTGCTTTTTTACCCGGTTTAACCAGAACTTCCCAATCGGTTAGGTTGAGCCTTTTAAGGAGCAGGACTTCTACTTTCCCTCCGTGAGAGGTGTAAAAGAAAAGCCTTGCGGGCAGAACTTTCGTGTCGTTAACCACGATAAGGTCGCCCTTGTGAAAATACTCGAGAACGTCTTTGAATATTTTGTGTTCTACGGTATCCGTTTTTCTGTCGTATACGAGAAGCCTCGAACTGTCTCTAGGTTCCTTGGGAGTTTGCGCGATCAGCTCTTCGGGCAGGTCGTAATAAAAATCTTTAGTGCTTAGCATTTTTTAAAAAAGTCGCGTATTTCGCGCGTTATCGGGTGTTTTTAATTTGTAACGAAAGAACTTGCTCCTTTGTCTTTAAGCAGAGCTTAGTCTTCGTCGAACATCGAAATCTGATATTTGTTGTTTTTAGGCATTTTTTTGCCGAGGTGGTCGTAAGCTCTTTTCAGTGCGACTCGTCCTCTCGGCGTTCTCGAAATAAAACCGAGCTGAAGAAGATATGGTTCGTAAACGTCCTCTATCGTGTTGGAGTCTTCGTTGATCGTCGCCGCCAAAGTATCGAGTCCGACGGGACCTCCGCCGAATTTATCCATAAGAGAGAGGAGCATTTTTTTGTCAGTCGCGTCAAGTCCGAGCTTGTCCACCTCGAGGCGGTCGAGCGCGTCGGCAGTCGTTTCGAGGTTGATTACGTCATGACCTCTTACGGACGAAAAGTCTCTCACTCGTTTTAAAAGTCTGTTTGCTATACGCGGCGTGCCTCTGCTTCGTTTTGCAAGCTCTTTGGAAGCGTCTTCGTTGATACTCGTGCCGAGAAGCACTGCCGAACGCCTTACGATTTCAGCGAGTTCGTCCACCGAATACATTTCAAGTCTGCAAATAACTCCGAAACGGTCGCGCAGAGGAGCCGAAAGCATGCCGGCTTTCGTCGTCGCGCCGATAAGGGTGAATGGTTTCAGCGGTATCTGAACGCTCCTTGCAGAGGGGCCTTTGCCGATTATGAAGTCAAGCGAATAGTCTTCCATTGCGGGGTAAAGGATTTCTTCCACCGTGTGGTTAAGCCTGTGAATTTCGTCTATGAAAAGCACGTCGTTCGCTTCGAGGTTCGTAAGTATCGCGGCAAGATCTCCCGCTTTTTCTATCGACGGTCCCGAAGTGATTTTTATGTTCGAACCCATCTCGCCCGCTATTATGTGCGCGAGCGTGGTTTTGCCGAGTCCCGGGGGGCCGTATAAAAGAACGTGATCGAGAGCTTCGCCACGGATTTTTGCGGCTTGCATAAACACGGTAAGGTTTTCTTTAACCTTTTCCTGTCCCACATAGCCCGCCATGCTCTTGGGGCGAAGTACGTTTTCTACGTCGTCGTATTCGGTTTTTGTAGACACGATCAGTCTTTCGTCGTCTGTTTCCATCATAAAAAAATTTACCCGTGCGGCTGTGCGTCGTTGGTTCCGTTCGTCGCCGCTAAAAATGAATATATGCCGTTTTTGTGCGTTTTACGGCACTTTTTAGGTGAATCGTCGTTTAAAGAGAACTTTGCGAGAGAAAAACTATCTTGCAAGTCCCTTGAGCGCGTAGGAAATAATCTCTTCCACGCCGTTTGCTCCGCTTTGGTAAGCCGAAGCGACTGCTTTTTCGCTTTCCGTCCTCGAGAAGCCGAGACTCATAAGCGCGATAACGGCGTCCGACTCGTCGCCCCTCGGAATAGGGGAAGCGGTAGCCGACGAACCGAGGTCGAGCGAGGAAATGTTTTCTCTCAGTTCAAGGATAATTCTCTCCGCGGTTTTTTTGCCGCAACCTTTAATCTGAGAGAGGGTTTTCGCGTCCGAAGTGGCGATTGCCATAGCAAGGTCTTTCAAGCTCATGCTGCCGAGGATGGCGATGCCCATTTTAGGCCCCACGCCCGAAACGGAAATGAGTTTTAAAAACATCTTTTTCTCTTCGGCGGTATCGAAGCCGAAAAGGCTTAAACCGTCGTCGCGCACCTGCAAATAAGTGTACACGCCGCCTTGAGTATCCCTTACAAGCCTTTCGAACGCGCACGCCGAAAGACTTATTTCATAGCCTATTCCGTTGTTTTCGAGAAGTACGCCGCCGGGAAAAATATCCGTTACGGTGCCTTTTATATATCCTATCATTTTTTATCCTTTCCGTTGCCGCCGGGAAAATTGCGACTTAAGTTTTTTCACCTCGCCGCAACCGACTTTGCTTTATCCGGGAGCCGAGATTACTTTATTCTGAAAAGCGAACCGAGGCGGTTTGTCTGGCTGTGGCAAAGAGCTACCGCAAGCGCGTCCGCCGCGTCGTCCGGGCGCGGAATTTTATCGAGCCTCAAATACGTTTTTACCATCTGCATCATCTGTTGCTTGTCCGCTCTGCCGTAACCCGTGAGGGCTTGTTTTATCTGAAGAGGGGTATATTCGTAAAGCCCGCCGGGGCATTCTCTCGCCGCAACGAGAACCATAACTCCCCTCGCGTGCGCAACGTTTATGCCCGTGGTTATGTTTGTGTTAAAGAACAATTCCTCCATAGCTATTTGCTCGGGCTTGAATTTTTCAATAAGCGCAATCATACCCTTTTCTATCTTCATAAGCCTTTCGGGGAAGGTAAGGTCTTTCGACGTGGTTATCGTTCCGTAATCGATAACGTTCGCCTTGCCCTTTTCGCTTTCTATAACCCCGAAGCCTATCGTAGCAAATCCGGGGTCCAACCCTAATATTATCATAGTAAATTACATTATAACAAATACGCGGCAAACTGTCAAAGGTTTGGTGGGAGCAAAGCTTTCCGCTCATAAAGGAACACAGTTTGTCTTGTGGCTGAAAAGAACGCCGTTACTATCGGCTAATCGAACAAGTCTTTGAACAATTTCATTTTTGATTTTTTTAAGACCAGGGGAATAATCTTCGTGAGGGTTCTCGGCATAAATTTGTTAAAGAAATTAAGGGCGTGTGCGTCCGCGCCGAAAACCATTCGCTTTTTCTTCTTTATTATTCCGTTAAAAATTTTATTTGCCATTTTTTCGGCAGGCATACTGAATTTTATAAGAAGATCGTTTTCGTCCATACTCGTGTTCTGAGCGCGGAAAATATCCGTTCTCGCAAATCCAGGCATAACGAGTCCCACGTACGCCTTTCCTCTGAGTTCTTCGGCAAGAATTTCCGTATAACTTTTAAGTGCGGATTTTGCCGCGGAGTAACCGGAAGTCCCGGCTATCGAAGCGAGAGCAGACGCGCTCGATACGTTTACTATCGCGGCGGAAGGCGAATCTTTTATAAGCGGATAGAGGTGCGTTACGGCATATACGGCGGAAAGGAAATCTGTGTTAATAACTTTTTCAACTTCGGTAGCGGGAACGTTTACCGCTTTGGAAAAAGGCGGAAAAATTCCCGCGCAGTTGATTATTCCGTCTATTTTTCCGTATTTTTCGGTCAGTTTTTCTTTTAGTTCAAGCCAGTTGCTCTCGTCCGTAACGTCGAAAATTTCCACGTTCAGTCTTTCCGCGTCCGCTCCGAGTGATTTTTTCAGGTCGTCGAATTTTTTCTCGCTTCTGCCGATACCCGTCACAGTGCAACCGAGAGATAAAAGTTTTTCGGTTAGAATTTTGCCGAGCCCCGAAGAAGCTCCCGATACCACAAAGTTTTTACGTTCTATCCACAATGTTTTCATAATAAAATTATAACACATTTTTTTGCGTTCGCACAACTAAAAAAGACGGCTGAAAACCCTTTACAAACTTAAAAAATTGAGTTATAATAATAATCGCAAGGGGAAAATCGAACGTATTTTCCCTTTTTGTTTGAAAAATCTTTTTGACAAAGCGAAACTATGAATATAATTCTTGCAAGTTCGTCGCCGCGGCGGCGCATGCTTTTAAATAAGGCGGGTTACTCGTTTACGGTTATCCCGAGCGAAGAGGAGGAAAGGAAAGATTATTCGCTTTCTCCCGAAGAATTCGCAATGTCGCTTGCAAAACAAAAAGCCGAGAGCGTAAAGGAAAAACTTATATCTTCCGGCTTCGATTTTTCGGGGAAAGACAGCGTGATTATCGGCGCGGATACCATCGTGGTTTTTGGCGGCGAGATACTCGGTAAGCCGAAAAATCCCGAGGACGCACGCCTGACGCTTGGCAGACTATCCGGCAAAAAGCATACCGTAATAACGGGTTTTTGCGTGATTTACGGGGCTTTCTTGAAAAATATCATTGTAGATTACGACAGTAGCGACGTTCTGTTTAACGACCTTTCGCCGTCGCTTATAGAGGAATACGTGGCGAGCGGTTTGCCCCTTGACAAAGCAGGCAGTTACGGGTTTCAGGACGGTTACGATATAGTAAAAAGCGTTTCGGGGAGCGAAAGCAACGTTATCGGTTTGCCGATGGAGAAGCTTATCTTAGCGCTTTCGGAAACGGAAAGAGCGAGCGACGGCAAAACGCCTCGCCCCGATTAAAACAAAACATCTAAGGAGCGTAAAATGAGCAGCATAAGACTTGCCGTAGACATAGGTTCGAGCAAAACCGCGATATATCAGGTGGGCGGGGGAGTAATTCTCTCCGAGCCGAGTATCGTGGCTGTTTCTTCCGCGGGGAGAAAAACCTTGATTACAGTCGGGAAGGAAGCTAAAAAACTACTCGGCAAATCGGCAAGCGGCACGTCGGTCATTTTTCCTGTTTCGGAAGGGGAAATCGCTCGCGCGAACTACGCCGAGAATATGCTCAAAGAATTTTTCAGACGCATAGAATTATCCGCGTTTACCGGCGCCGAGGTTCTGGCTGTTATTCCGTGCGGTCTTGAAAGCAAAAAGATACAGCGTTTCAGAGATTTGTTTTCCGCGTCGGGTGTGAGCAACGTCAAGTTTATAGAAAATCCCATAGCGGTTGCAGTGGGAATGAACGCCCCGGTGACGGAATCCGATCCTTGCTTCATAATAGATATGGGAGGCGAAATCACCAACATCGCGGCGGCTTCGCTGGACGGGGTTATCGCCGGCATATCCGTGAACATAGGCGGCGTAAATATAGACAATATGCTGATTGACAGAGTCGAAGAAACGTACGGACTGAGAATAGGAGCGCAGACGGCGGAAAGGCTGAAATGCGATATAGGCAGCCTTTTGCCGGACGATACGACTTCGACCGTTATCAACGGCAGAGATATAAACAGCGGCAATCCTCGCGCTATGCAAATTCAGGCTAAGGACATAATAGAGCCGGTTAAACTTTACGTAAATAAAATTTACGAGCTCGCTTCCATGGTTATGGCTAAGCTTCCGCCGGAGGTTTCCGCGGAAATACGAAAAACGGGCATATATCTTTCGGGCGGGCTTTCGAAGCTCGTCGGGCTGGAAGAATATTTTCATAACGAGTTTGCGCTTTCCGTAAAGGTTTCGCCCGACGCGCAGCTTTCGGCAGTAATCGGCGCGGGCAGAATTATGCAAAACGAAAAAGTTTATAAAAAGCTCAGAATTCTGTAAGCGCAAGGAAAGTAGTCTTTCCGGCGTATGTAATTGCGCTTAATAAAAAGACTAAACAGCCCGTTTCTTGTGGAAAAAGGGCGTGTTTATAAAAAAAGAAAAAAATTCAGGAGGCTTAAAATGGCTAAGAGAAAAATCACTTTTCAGATGAACTCTGCGTTTGTTACGGCTCTTGCGTACATCGTAGTAGGCGTTTTGTTCTGCATTTTCAAAGGTTCCGTAATGAATTGGCTTATGACCGCTCTCGGTATTCTTTTCATCGTTCAAGGCGTTCTCGACGTAGTTGCGGGGCTTAGAATAAACGGTATCGTGGAAATCGTCATCGGCGCGCTTTGCATCGTATTCGGCTGGGCGTTCGTAACTATCGCTTTGATAGTTCTCGGCGCGGTTATAATCGCAAACGGCGTAATCGGACTTTTGAAAAACAGAGGATTTATGTCCATTCTCATTAACTGCCTTGCAATCGTTTTCGGTATTTTGCTTATCGTAAACAACTGGGCTGTTTTGGATTGGTTGTACTACGTAATCGGCGCATTGTGCATAATCGACGGCGTACTTATGCTTTTCGGCAAAAGAATTTAACTAAACCAAATAAACAAAACGGAAACGGCGAACCGAAGTATAATCGGCTCGCCGTTTTTTACTGCTGTGAATTTTTTATCCGAGCAGAACGGTAGTTTTTAGGCGTTTTTCGGGTTGATGTAGAGGAAAGGCTTTTCGAGGTCGAATTCGTTCCAGGGCTTTACGTCTACGGGCGGCTGAACTTTAAACACCATACGTTCTTTTAAAACGGGGTGAGTGAAAGAGAGGGAATAAGCCCAAAGCGCAAGATAGCCTTTTTTGGCTTTTTCTCCGCCGTAGCGCATATCTCCGTAAACGGGCGTGCCGAGGAAATTCATCTGAACGCGTATTTGATGGCTTCTGCCCGTGTGCAGCCTTATTTCGGCAAGAGATAAATCGTTCGTTTCCTGTAAAATCTTGTAGTCGAGTTCTGCGAGTTTCGCGCCCTCTACGGTGGGGCCGCAAACGTAAACCATATTGTTCACGGCGTTCTTTTTAAGGTAGTTTGTAAGAACGGCTTTTTTCTCTCTCGGAACGCCGCACAGAACGGCAAAGTATTTCTTTTCGAAGTCGCCAGCTTTGAGCTGTTCGGAAAGTCTTGCCGCGGCTTTCGAACTTTTTGCAAAAACCATTACGCCGCCCGTCGGTCTGTCGAGTCTGTGAACAAGCCCGACGTACACGTTTCCTTCTTTTTTATAAGTTTCTTTAATGTATTCTTTGACAAGCGAAAGCATGTCGGGATCTTTGCTGTCGTCGCCTTGGGAAGGCACGTTCTGCGGTTTTAAAACTACGATAATGTGATTGTCTTCATATAATATCACGAGATCATTTATGCTCATTTATAAAAATACCTCCCGCACCGCACGGCAGCGCGATGCCTTCGTCGGTAGGAAGCCCTACCTCGTACGCTTCGACTCTTCCGGGCAAGCCCTTCATCGTAAGCGTCAATATGTTTTTAAGTACCGCGGGCTGCAATCCCGTGGTGTAGCTGTTTATAAGAACGAAAAGAGGATCGTCCGAAAGTACTCCTCTGCAAAGGGAAACGAAATCGTACAGTTCGGTTTCTATTTTCCACATTTCGCCGTTAGGACCTCTGCCGTAGCTCGGCGGATCCATTATAATCGCGTCGTATTTTCTTCCTCTGCGGATTTCGCGTTGAACGAATTTTTTACAGTCGTCTATTATAAATCTGACCGGTTTGTCTTTCAGTCCGGAAAGCCTTACGTTTTCGCCCGCGCGCTCTACCATTCCTTTTGCCGCGTCCACGTGGCATACCGAAGCGCCCGCGTTAAGGCAGGCGACCGTAGCCCCGCCCGTGTAGGCAAAAAGGTTAAGAACGCTTATTTCTCTGCCCGCATTTCGTATAAGCTCGGTAACCGTTTCCCAGTTAGCCGCCTGCTCGGGGAAAAGCCCGGTGTGCTTAAAGCCCATCGGCTTGATTTTGAATTTTAATTCTCCGTAACCTATAGTCCATTCGTCGGGCATTTTCGAAAGGTACTTCCAACCACCGCCGCCCGTTTCGCTTCGAACGTATTTAGCGCACAAGCCGGGGTAGTTTTCCATATCCGTCTGCGCGTGCCATATAACTTGAGGATCGGGGCGAAGAAGTATTACGTCGCCCCATTTTTCAAGCTTATATCCGTCGCCGGTGGCAATCACGCGGTAGTCTTTCCATTTGTCGGCAAGCCTCATTTTGTTCTCCGAAAGCCCCGTTTAACGTGAGAAAAAGAGGGCTTTTTTATTTTTACTTAATTTTTTTGACAGAAAGCGTAACTTTGTCGCCGTTTACGTCGAGCTCTCTCGTAAAGCCGCCTGAAATAACGCCTTCGTTCATTTCGCCTGCAAGAACAGCCGAAGTGATTTCGCCTTTGTACTGCTCGAGCACGCGTTTCGCGTCGCCGTCTGCCGCGTAGCCTATTTCGATTCTGTCGGTCACTTCGAAGCCGGCTTCCTTTCTCATCGTCTGAATTTTCGAGACGATTTCGCGCGTCATGCCTTCGTCAATGAGTTCGGGCGTAAGGTGAGCGTCGAGTACGACGGTCATTCCGTCGTCCGAAGCGGAAACGAACCCTTCCGCGCTTTCGGAGGAAATAAGCAGATCGTCTTTAGTGAATTCTACTTCCTGACCGTTGATTTCTGTTTTGAAAACGCCGCCGTCCTTAACCGCAGCGACTACCGCCGCGCTGTCGCAAGTTTCGAGGAAGGAACGAATTCCGCCGAGAAGCTTGCCGTATTTGGGACCTAAAGTTTTAAGCTGCGGTTTTAGTTTGTAAGTTACGTAACCGGAAGTGTTGTCCGTAAGAGTGAGTTCCTTTACGTTAAGCTCGTCGCGCGCGATTGCGAGAAGATCTTCGGAGAGCGTAGCTCCGAATTTTGCCGAAACCATTACCTTGGAAAGAGGCTGACGGTTTTTGATGTTCGAAGAATTTCTTGCGGCTCTGCCGAGAACGACTATCTGAAGCACTTCCGCCATGCCCGCCTCGAGCGTTTTGTCGATTGCTTTTTCGTCGCAAACGGGGAATGAGCAGAGGTGAACGGATTCGGGCGCGTCTTTATAGAACGCGGGGACGAGGTTCCTGTACATGCTTTCCGCTATGAACGGGGTAAACGGAGCGGTGAGCTTCGCAAGCGTAACCAAAACGGTGTAAAGGGTGGTGTAAGCCGCCGCCTTGTCGTCCGTCATGTCGCTGCCCCAATATCTTTCTCTGCCGCGACGAACGTACCAGTTGGAGAGTTCGTCCGTGAAGTCCTGAAGCTTTCTGCCGGCTTCGAAGATTTCGTATGAAGAGAGATTTTCGTCAACTTCTTTTATAAGCGTGTTGAGTTTGGAAATTATCCATTTATCCATCAGCGACAGCTTGCATTTGTCAAGGCTGTACTCGGACGGATTGTATTTATCTATTTCGGCATACAGAACGAAGAACGCGTAAGTATTCCAAAGAGTGCCGAGATATTTGCGCTGACCTTCGGAAACGGCTTCTTCGTAAAATCTCGACGGGAGCCACGGAGCGGACGAAGTGTAGAAATACCATCTTACCGCGTCTGCGCCCTGCTTGTCGAGAACCGTCCACGGATCGACTACGTTACCCTTGTGTTTGGACATTTTTATGCCGTTTTTATCGTTAACGTGCCCTAAAACTATGCAGTTTTTAAACGGAGCTTTGTCGAAAAGTATCGTGGATATGGTAAGCAGAGTGTAGAACCAGCCTCTCGTTTGATCTACCGCTTCGCTTATGAAGTCCGCAGGGAATCTTTCGTGGAAAAGCTTATCGTTTTCAAACGGGTAGTGATATTGAGCGAAGGGCATGGAGCCGGAATCGAACCAGCAGTCGATAACGTCCTTTACTCTTCTCATCGTGCCGCCGCATTCGCATTTGAAAGTAGGCTCGTCGATGTATGGGCGGTGAAGCTCTATATCGCCTTTCAGTCCGCAAAGTTCTTTAAGTTCGGCTTTGGAACCGATAACGTGAACCTTTCCGCATTCGGAGCAAGTCCATACCGGTAGCGGAGTTCCCCAATATCTCTCGCGGGAGAGTCCCCAGTCGATGACGTTTTCGAGGAAGTTGCCCATTCTGCCCGTGCCTATCGTTTCGGGTATCCAATGAACGGAATTATTTGCCGCGATAAGTCTGTCCTTAACGGCGGTAGTCTTTATAAACCAGCTGCTGCGCGCGTAGTAGAGGAGGGGGGTGTCGCATCTCCAGCAGAACGGGTAGCTGTGTTCGAACATAAGTTCTTTGAACAGAAGCCCTCTTTCTTTAAGGTCTTTGATGATAAGCTTGTCCGCGTCTTTTGCGAATACGCCTACAAGCTCGCCCGTGCCTTCCTTGAATTTGCCTCTGTCGTCGACGAGCTGAACGAACGGAAGATTGTATTTTCTTCCGACTTTCGCGTCGTCTTCACCGAACGCAGGCGCGATGTGAACGACGCCCGTGCCGTCCGTAAGCGTAACGTAATCGTCGTTGGTTACGTAATAAGCCTTTTCCTTGAACGAGCCGAGGGCATAGGGGTAGAGAGGTTCGTATTCGGTACCCTCGTACTCGCTGCCCTTTTTGCGCGAGACGACTTCGTAGTCCTCGAAGAGCTTGCCTGCGAGAGCTTCCGCAAGAATATAGTGAACACCGTCCGAAATTATTTCTACGTAATCTTCCTTTGCGTTCATACAGAGCGCGACGTTGGAGGGAAGAGTCCAGGGCGTGGTAGTCCAGGCGAGAATGTATTTGTTGTCTTCGCCCTTAACCTTGAATTTTACGAATACGGATTTTTCCTTTACGTCTTTATAGCCCTGAGCCACTTCGTGAGAGGAAAGAGCCGTTCCGCAACGAGGGCAGTACGGAACGATTTTGTGTCCTTTATATAAAAGACCTTTCTTCCATATTTCCTTTAACGCCCACCATTCGCTTTCGATGTAGTTATCGTCATAGGTGACGTACGGGTTTTCCATATCAACCCAATAGCCTATGCGGTCGCTCATCTTTTCCCATTCGGATTTGTATTTCCACACGCTCTCTTTGCATTTTTTTATGAACGGCTCGATACCGTATTTTTCGATATCCTGCTTGCCGTCCATGCCGAGAGTTTTTTCCACTTCGAGTTCTACCGGAAGACCGTGCGTGTCCCAACCCGCTTTTCTAAGGACGTATTTACCCTTCATCGTCTGATAGCGGGGAATAATGTCTTTCATCGTTCTCGTAAGAACGTGACCGATGTGCGGCTTTCCGTTAGCCGTCGGGGGACCGTCGTAAAAGCAGAAAGGCTCGCCGCCCTCGTTTTTACGCTCGCTCTTTTTGTAAACGTCGTTTTCTTTCCAGAAGTCTAAAACTTCCTTTTCTCTGTCCGTAAAGTTCAGAGAAGTATCAACTTTTTTATACATAAATTCACCTTTATAAAAAAATCGGTTTCTTTTTTGTCAAAATAAAAATATCTGTTTATGTGTGTTTTACGGTGTTTTTTGTTTTAAAATATAAAAACCGCCTTCTAAAAAGAAGACGGAATTACCGCGGTACCACTTCAATTCGCGCAAGTCTTGCGCGCACTCTTTCTGCCTTTTTTCGTTAAAAGGGAAACGGGCGGACTACAAGCGAGAAAATTCGCGTTCGAACGCCGGCTATGAGGTGATACCGAATTACCGTAGCGACCGCCTTGCACCGACCGGCGGCTCTCTTAACGTTTTTGGTAAAACGACGTGTCCTCAATTATCGCCTTATAATTACAATTATCGCGTAGAAAAATCTACGTATATTTATTATAACCGAAAAAAAGCAAATAGTAAAGCGGAAAACGCTTGCAAAAAATATTTTTTTGGTATAAAATAATAATGTCGTGCTAGGTGGGGAGCTAGCGGTGCCCTTTTCCCGCAATCCGCTACAGCGGGGCTGAAAGTCTTTCTCGGCTTGACGTATGGTTGGCTGCGCACGGTAAGGAATGATGATGTTAAGGTCTTACGCAACGGACGCCTGTGAACCGTGTCAGAGCAGGGATGCAGCAGCACTAAGCGGTTACGTTCGTGTGATGTGAGGATGCTTTAACGGAGTACCCTGCCGCGTTAACGCTTCGGTGCGTCCTGTCAAAAAAGAATGCACGATTTTTTTTGCAAATATTTACAAAGTCCCGTAAAACGCGTGTTTTACGGGACTTTTGCTGTTTAAAGTCGAATGGCTATTGTTTGATTTTACGGCTTTTCGGCGCCGTTTCAAGTTTATTTGCCGCAGCCGAAACCGAAACTACCGCCGTTGCCGCCTTTGTTGCAGCAGCACATCCAGACGAGGAGCAGGGGAAGCAGACATTCGCAGTTGCAGAGTTTATCGAGAATACCGTCGAGGCAACCGCCGCCGCAGCACGTTACGAGTAATATTATAAGTATCCAGAGATAGCAGTTGTTTCCGCCGGGGCATAAACAGTTCATCATAATTTTTTTCCTCCGTTTTTCTTAAAAAGATGCTCGGCGCGAGATATGTAAAGATTTTTTTGCCGCGCCTTGCATTATCTTTTCGTTCCATAATACTTTTTTTTCGTAAAAAGTGTTACTGAACGATTATAGAGGAAACCGTTTGCCGCAGTTCTGTTATTTATGATTTTTCTTCCATTCTTTTATTTCTTCGAGCCTGTCTTTATATCTCTTTTCAAGACCTTCCTCCGTGGGAACGTAGTATTCTTTTCCCAAAAGGTTGTCCGGCAGACATTGCATGGAAGAAAGTTTGTCTTTCATATCGTGCGCATATTCGTAACCCTTGCCGTAGCCTTGTTCTTTCATAAGTTTTGTGGGGGCGTTGCGTATAACGAGAGGCACGGGTTCCGCAAGCATGGAAAGAGCGTCCTGCTTTGCGTGTTCGTACGCCATATAAAGAGAATTTGACTTAGGAGACATAGCCATATAAACGACCGCCTGAGTAAGATGCACGCTGCATTCGGGCATACCGATGAGATTGCACGCCTGAAAGGCAGCCACGGCTATTTCCAACGCTCTCGGATCGGCAAGACCTACGTCCTCGCTTGCAAAACGCGTAACGCGCCTTGCAATGTAAATCGGATCCTCGCCCGCTTCGAGCATTCGGGCAAGCCAATATACCGCCGCGTCCGGATCGGAATTCCTCATTGATTTGTGTAGCGCGGAAATCAGATTGTAATGTTCGTCTCCATTTTTATCGTAGAGAAGAGATTTTCTCGAAGTCGCCTGTTCTACCGTTTCTTCGTCCACGGTAATTTCGTCCCCGTCGGTTTTTCCGTTCAGAACGACCATTTCGAGGGTGGTAAGCGCGCTTCTCGCGTCGCCGTCGGAGAACTCCGCAATCGCGTTTATAAGTTTATCCGAAATGTTTACTTTTTGCTTTCCGAAGCCGCGCTCGTCCGTAATCGCGCGTTTTAAAAGAGCTTGGATTTCCTCCGTTTTAAGCGGTTGCAGAACGAAAACTTTGCACCTCGAAAGCAACGCGCCGTTCACTTCGAACGACGGGTTTTCCGTAGTCGCGCCGATAAGAATAATGCTTCCTTTTTCCACGTACGGCAAAAAAGCGTCTTGCTGGGCTTTGTTGAAGCGGTGTATTTCGTCCACGAAAAGTATTGTCTTTTCTCCGAATCGTCTGTTCTTTTCCGCTTGCTCCATTACCTGCTTAATTTCTTTGATACCGCTTGTCACTGCCGAAAAATCGATGAAAGCCGCTTTTGTTTTTTTCGCGATGATTCTCGCGAGCGTGGTTTTGCCTACGCCCGGAGGCCCCCAGAATATCATCGAGCCTATAGAATCGCTTTCGATAAGTTTTCTGAGCACTTTGCCTTCTCCGATAAGATGCGTTTGCCCGCAGAATTCGTCTAAAGTTCTCGGTCTTAAACTTTCTGCAAGAGGCGTCGCTCCGTTATTTTCAAAAATAGTCTGTTGGTCGTAATACATTTTTCTGCCCGAAAGAAGTCGGCTGCCGGCGATTATATTTAATTCCGCCGTAATGTGATGCCGAGTCCTATGAAAATCTTTTTTAAAATTATAGCACACGCTTTTTGTTTTAGCAAGACGGAAAATAATCGTTAGTAAAAACATTTTAAAAATTCTCGTGAAATCTATTGACATTCACGTGAATGTGTGATATTATTTATTCGTAAATAAAACGGCAGGTGAATTTTATGGCGGAATGTTACCCCGGTAGCGTAATTGAGAAAAACGCTTTGAGCAGCGGAGAGTTCTTAAGAGGAATGTTTAACGGCAGTAAGGGGCTTGTGATGTCGCAGATAAAGGATTTTACCGGGCTTAACCAATCGGCAATTCAGAACTGGATAAACAGAAGCTGGCTTTCTCACCCTACTGCAAAGAAATACAATATCGATCAAGTCGCGCGTATACTTATAATAAACATGCTTCGCCGTACGATGAGCCTCGAGAATATCGCTAAGTTGTTGTTTTATCTTAACGGCGTTGCGGGAGATAAGCGCGACGACGTTATAAACGAATCCGAGCTGTATGAATATATTTGCGATATGGAAGCCGAAACGGACGGTGCGGACGGCGTTGACGGCTTGATTGAAAAAGTAGCCGCGAATTTTTCGGAGAGAAGAGCGGGGGATAGAGAAAAACTTAAAACCACGCTTAAAATAATCCGTTTCAATATGGTGGCTCAGACGAATATTTCCTATGCCGAAGGGCTTCTGAAAGAAATAAAAATAGGCGATAACGCGTGAAAAAGCGGGTTTTTTATATTAAAGGAGAATAATTATGTGGCAAAATTTAACTACGTTGCAGCAGGTTTATTTCTGTATAGCTACGTTCTTTTCGGTAGTTCTCGTAGTTCAGTTTATACTGGCGATTGTAGGCGTCGGTCAGGACAGCGAAGCCGATTTGGACCTTGACGGCGACGGCGAACCAGATATAACGGTGGATACTTCCGACGGGATTATTTCGTTTACGCTGAAAGGTATAATAGCGTTTTTTGCGATAGGCGGCTGGCTCGGTTTTGCGCTTGGCGACGGCACCGTTCCTACTCCGCTCGTTATAATACTTTCGGTGATTGCCGGTTTTGCCGCTCTTGTCGGCGTGGGATTTTTGATGAAATGGATTATGCGCCTTCAGTCTTCCGGCACTATGGATATAAAAAACGCCGTCGGAAAGATTGCGGAAGTGTATCTTACGATCCCTGCGAAATGCTCGGGCAACGGAAAAATCAATCTCGACCTTCAGGGTTCGTACGCGGAAACGGAGGCCATAACCGAGAGCGACGAGCCTATAAAAACGGGCGAAAAGGTGAAAGTAGTGAGAACGGAAGGTTCTGTTTGCGTAGTCGAAAGGCTGTACAACGAACGGAATGAAAAACAGTAAAAAATCTTGTTTATGTGAGATAAACGGGATTAAATAAATATAAAAGGAGATAAAAATGAACAATTTGTTAGTCAGTACGGGTGGGGTGGTCGCGCTCATTGCGGTTGTTGTCGTAATACTGTTTACGCTTATACTGCTTATATGTTCGAGGTTTAAAAAATGCCCCTCGGATAAGATAATGGTAGTGTACGGTCGCGTGTCCAAGAATTCGGACGGAACAAACCGTTCCGCAAAGTGTCTGCACGGCGGCATTACGTTTATAGTGCCGGTCATGCAGGATTACTCATTCCTCGACCTTACGCCGATGTCTATTTCGGTAGACCTTAAAAGCGCGCTTTCCCGTCAGAACATTCGTATCGACGTGCCCTCGATATTCACCGTCGGTATTTCCACGGAACCTACGGTAATGCAGAACGCGGCGGAAAGGTTGCTCGGTTTGCAGCTTACTCAGATACAGGAACTTGCCAAGGATATAATATTCGGTCAGCTCCGTCTTGTAATCGCAACGATGGACATCGAGGAAATCAATACGGACAGAGATAAGTTCCTCGAAGCCGTTTCGAGAAACGTTGAAGGCGAACTTAAAAAAATAGGCTTAAGACTTATAAACGTTAACGTAACGGATATTTCGGACGAGTCCGGTTACATAATCGCGCTCGGTAAGGAAGCCGCGGCTAAAGCGATAAACGACGCGAAAATTTCTGTTGCCGAGGCAGACAGAGCCGGCGCGATAGGCGAGGCGAACGCCAAGAAAGAACAGCGTATTTGCGTGGCGAACGCCGACTCCGAAGCAATCAAGGGCGAAAACGAAGCAAAGGTTGAAATAGCCCACTCCAATTCGCTTCTCCGTCAAAGACAGGCAGAAGCAGAACAGCAAGCGGTTTCCTGCGAGCAGATAAACAAATTCAAAGCGCAGGAAGACGCGTACGAAGCGGATAAAAACGCCGAAATCGTGCGTGCGCAAAAGGAAAAAGCTACGCAGGAGGCAGACGTAATCGTCCGCGCGGAAATCGAAAAGAGAAAAGCCGAACTCGAAGCGGAAGCGGCTGCCGAACAGTTCAGAAGAAAGGCAAAGGGCGAAGCGGACGCTATTTACGCGAAAATGGAAGCAGAGGCTCGAGGCGTGAGAGAAGTTCTTACCGCTCAGGCGGAAGGTCTTGCTCAGATAGTAAAGGCGGCGGGCGGCGATCCGAACGAAGCTACAAGACTTATGATTGCGGACAAGATAGAGGACATCGTAAAAACTCAGGTGGAAGCGATCAAGAATATCAAGATAGACAAGGTTACCGTTTGGGACGGAAACGGCGGCGAGAAAGGAAAAACCGCGACGGCGAACTTCCTTTCCGGTATGACGAAATCCCTTCCTCCCATGACCGATTTATTCGAAATGGCGGGGCTTTCGATGCCCGATATAGTTAAAGCGAAGAAGCTCGACTCTGCAAACGAGAAAAACGAAAAAGCCGCCGAAAACGCGGAAGAATCGGCTGTTTTAAGCGGCGAAACAGATAAATAAACGAATACGTAAAAGCAAGCGGGGCGGACAAAATTATTTGTCCGCCCCGCGTTACGTTTAAAAAAGTTTTCAGCAAAAAATGCCCGATGAATTTTGAGTGACGGCTTCCGAGTTTAGAAGTTCCGACATATTTATAAGAGGCAGAACGTAAGGGGGAATGTTTGCCATACGGGTAAGCTCGCTTACCGAAGAGCGCACAAACGGATATACGGTTTCGGCAACGTTTACTATAAGTTTATTTGCGTCGTCGTTTTGTTCCAACGCAAACGCGCCGACCGCGGTAAGCGAAAACTCGAACGGGATTTTTTCGTCCGTTTGTTTTAAATCGACGGTAAAAGTGCATAGAATCTTGTCAGGTCCTTTTTTGATGTTGCATGCGATTTTGGGCGAAATTTTATAGCTTTTGTTCGGTTCGGAGCCGGATAAAAGTTTAAAAGAAGCTTCGTGTATTTTGTAATCGATAAATCTCATTTTTTCTCCTTGTTTAGCGTTGACTTGCCGATGTTTCGGCCAAGGTCGCGTCTGCATCTTCGTCCGCGGTTTCTTCGGCACGCTCTACAAGAGTTTCTTCGGCGCGCCCTAAAAGATACGGGCACAGCGCGTTTCGAATTCGGTCGTTTCCGTCGGCGGCGCGGTTAAACGAGAGATACAGTTCGGTAGTATCGAACCGCGCGTCATGGCTTTGACCGTATGTTCCGAAAAGCTTTGCCGTTTCCATTGTAACGTCGTACGGGTAAAGGTCGTAAAATTGTGATAGTTCGGTCAGTTTCGGGTATTTATATCCCCTTCCGCTTGCCCTCGGAATTTTCAATATGTCGGTAAAATAACGCATCGAGCAAATTCCCTCGCGGTAGCGGAATTGCCTGTCGTGGTAGGCGAACTCGGCAATCATAAACTTCAAATCGAACGAAAGGTTGTGCGCGACGATAACGTCCGCGCTTAAAAAGTCGTCGTAGATTTCGTCGATATCGCTCGAAAAAGTGTGCCCCTTCGAAAGCACGAGAAGCTTCTCGGGGGTAAAGCCGTGAACCGCCGCAGCGGAAGGCTCTATGTAATCGACGTAGAAAAAGAAATTTTTAGCCTTTACTTCGATGTCAGACTGCATTATGTAGGAAAGTTGTATAATTCTGCCGGGAGAAAGCCCGGTAGTTTCCGTATCGAAAAATAGTATCATTAAAACATTATACCACATTTCCTTCGTTTTTCAATGCGTACGGACAATGATTTTTTTGAAAATTTCGATTGTTTCGCTCGCTTCCTTGAAGTGCTGACAAAAAAATAGCGGGGAAACGACAAAAAACGCCACGCAGCAACAAAAAACGCCACCGGCTACAAAAAAAGCCACCGGCTACAAAAAACGCCACGCAACTACCGTAGCGAAATTTCGTTTAACTAGTATTGCACGTTTGTTTGTTGCCCGGAATAAATGCCGCAATGCTTTATCGGTACAATGCCGTTCTTTCGTCAGGCGGCAAAAAGTTTTTTAAGAGCCGTTTCTTTTGATTGTTTTTTCGCATAGAATATGTTATTATATTTCCATATGATAGTTGCTTTTGATATCGGAGATAAAAGAATCGGCGTTGCCGCTACGGACGAGCTCGGTATAATGGCTTTGCCGGTCGAAACGTATTTTCGCAAAAACACCGCGGAAGACGTTAAATATCTCGTTTCCCTTGCGGAACGGAAAAAAGCCGATTTGATCGTTTGCGGTATGCCCGTTAATTTCGACGGCAGCGAAAGCGTTCAGACGGGCAAAACCCAAAAGTTTATAGACCTTTTGAGGAAAGAGACGGCTATCCCCGTGGTGACGGAAGACGAAAGGTTTACCACTATGGAAGCGCGCAGACTTTTGCTTGAAGCCGATATGCGCAGGGACAAGCGCAAGCAGGTTATCGACAAAATAGCGGCTTCGTATATTCTGGAAGGCTATTTGCAAAAACATAAAAAATAAAAGCGGTTAACCGCCTTCAAAGCGTATAAACGCATACAATTTAATTGCGAGGTGTATATTATGTCGGATAAAACTTTAAGAGAAGTTCCGAGTGAAGAACTTTCGGACGTTGTAGAACTTGTTGACGATACGGGCAGAACTTTAAGACTCCACCAGATCGGCGCGATGGACTATAAGGACGAATTCTACGTATTCTTTCAACCTGCGGAAGATATTCCGGGCACGGAAGAGGACGACGTAATTATATTCAGGTCGAGCGGCGACGAGGGCGACGAAGTTCTTCTCCCGATTGAAGACGAAGCTTTGCTCGAAGAGGTATTCGAGGAATTCTGCCGTATGATGGAAGAAGACGAAGAAGCGGAAGACGCGGCTTCGCTCGAGGACTATGAGTTTTCCTGCGACGGAAACTGCTCCGCTTGCGACGAAGACTGCGAGGACAGAGAGGAAGATCCGGAAGAAAACTGATTTCGGCTTTTCGCTTGTTTTTTGCGGTATCGTCCGATTGCTTTGTTAAATAAATTCTTTTCGGAGGGATTTGTCTTCGGACGGGGTTCTGTCCTTTCGACTGATAAAAACTACGTCGGACGTCCGTCGGAAATATTCGGGTTATAGGTTTATACAAAATTATTAAGGGCGTTTACGGCTAAAAAGCTTTCGGCGCCCTTATGTGTTAGTCGACGTTTTTTTGCGAAGAATTTTTTCGTAACTTTGACGGTGATATTCCTTATCCCGTCGGTTTCGCATATATTGGGTTAGAGGTTGTTTTCGGCGCAATCCGTTCGCGGACGGCGTCGGGATATGCTTCGGCGGAGGAAAAATGGTTAAAATTTGGGCAAAGGTAATGAAAGACAACAGAATTCAGAAGCAGACTCTGTTCGAAGCCGACGGGCGCATCGAATGGAGTAAGTTTCACGAGTATATGGCGGAGATATGCTATAAGCTGGATATCCCCACGCCCGTCGTTATAAAAGTGCATCTGTTTAACCTTGCTAAATTCAATCACGTAAAATTTACAAAAGGTGACTTTGTGGAAAAAATCGACTTTGACAATTTGTTCGTAGAAAATCTTTCCGGACAGTAAAAGTCTGCTATTTCGCACAAAAATAACGGTATTAGATATAAAATGAATTTAAGAAACAACTACAAATTTACCGTGGCGGGGTGCTACTTCGGCTATATAGTACAGGGCGTTATTCTGTCGTTTTTGCCGCTGTTGTACGTTCAGCTTAACGGTGAATTTTCCATTTCGTACGACAAGATTTCGATAATAATAACGATAACTTTTTTGCTTCAGCTTTTAATCGACGTGTTTTCGACAGGCTTCGTCACTAAACTGGGGTATAGAAAATGTCTTGTCGCTTCGAGTACATGCGCGTTGATCGGTTTTATCGGGCTGTGCTTTTTGCCGTATCATATGGACGCGTTTACCGGAATAATAATTTCCGTGCTGTTTTATTCTACGGGGTGCGGACTTATAGAAGTGCTGATAAGCCCGCTTGTCGAGGCTTGCCCTACGAAAAACAAAACGGCGCACATGTGCCTGCTCCATTCGTTTTATTGCTGGGGGTTGCTTTTCACGGTTCTCGTGTCTACGGCGTATTTTGCGCTGTTCGGCATCGAAAATTGGCGGTGGCTTGCTCTCGGCTGGGCTGTTCTGCCCTTTATGAACGTGTTTATTTTCCTTTTCTGCCCTATTTATACGGCGGACGAAGAGGGTAAAACCGTTCCTCCGAAAGCGCTCGTAAAGAACAAAACTGTCTGGCTTGTAATCGCTTTGATGTTCCTCGGCGGATGTGCGGAAGTTTCTATAAGTCAGTGGATGTCCGTTTTTGTCGAAACGGGGCTTAATATTCCGAAAGATTATTGCGATTTGCTCGGCACGTGTATTTTTGCGGCATGCATGGGCGTTTCGAGAGTCGGCTTCGGATTGCTTTCAAATAAAATGAGATTGGAGCGACTGCTTGCGGCTGCGTCGTTTGCTGCGGTTATAGGATACCTTATGATAGGTCTTTCGCCTTACGCCTGGCTCAGCATCGCGGGGTGCGCGCTGTGCGGCTTTTCCACGGCTGTATTATGGCCGGCAACGCTGTCGTTCGGTTCTAAAACCATTCCGGAGGGAGGAACTTCGCTTTTTGCGTTTATGGCGCTCGGCGGAGATCTCGGGTGCGTTATAGGTCCTTCCGCAGTCGGTTTTATTGCGGACGGAACGAGCATCCAGATGGGAATCCTCAGCGGCGTAGTTTTTCCGCTCGCGCTGTTTATCTTGTTTACGGTTATAATCGCAAAGAAATCTTTTTTCGGCAAAAAAGACGGCGGATTGCCGCTCGACAGACCGCAGTAAAATAAGAAAAGCGGCTTAAAACGCGGATTATCGGCTTGGTTTACTAATAATATAAAAGGTAAAGAATATATGAGAATGAGAAGAAAACGTCATCTCGACGAAAGACTGAACAAAGCCAAAAGACTTCTTTTTGTGGAAGGAGACGATTTCTTTTTCAGAAAAGAGGAAGAGAGATTTCATATAGTGAACGTTGTGGAGGTTTTCGGTAACGCAAACCCGGTCGAACTCGAAATAGGTTGCGGCAAGGGCGGTTTCATTATAGAAAAAGCAAAGAGAAATCCCGACGTGAACTATATCGCGGCTGAAAAAATAAGCAACGTTCTTGTAAGCGCGCTTGAAAACGCGGAGAAAGTTGGGGTAGATAACGTTCGATTTTTAAACTGCGACGCGCGCAATCTTAACTATTATTTCGATTCGCCGTTCGCAGGGAGAATTTATTTGAATTTTTCCACGCCGTATCCTCAGAAAGGGAGCGCGGGCAAAAGACTTTCCAATCCTCGCTTTATAGCGGTTTACGATAAGTTGCTTCTCCCGGGCGGCGAAGTTATAATGAAAACTGACAACGCGCCTTTGTTCGAGTATTCGATAGAGAGCTTTTCCTCTTGCGGGTACCTGATTAAAAACGTAACTACGAACCTTCACGACAGCGAGCTTTCGATAGGCAACGTGGTAACCGAATACGAAAAATCGTTTACGGATAAAGGATTGCCTATTTTTTCGTTTACCGCGGTAAAACGCGCATAAAACGCATTGTTTTATTCTTTGTTTTTGCCGCTTTTACGCGGTGGCTTGCGAGGAACGGGATATGGTCGAAGTCAAAGAGAATATAGAAAAAATCAAATGTTATCTTGAAGAAGCCGAAAAAAGGTTCGGGCATAAAATCACGCTTGTCGGCGCCACGAAAACGAGAACGTCGGACGAGATAAACTATGCGGTTCGTTCGGGACTTAAAACGATAGGCGAAAATAAGCCGCAGGAACTCAGGGATAAATTCGATTTTATCTCGAAAGACGCCGAAATTCATCTTATCGGGCATCTGCAAAAGAATAAAATCAAGTACGTCGTCGGTAAAGCTTCGCTTATTCAGTCGTGCGACAGTCTTTCGCTCGCTTGTGCGATAAACGAATATGCGCGTCGGCTCGGGATAGTTCAGAACGCGCTTTTAGAATATAAAGTTTCCGACGAAGAGACCAAACACGGAATGACGGAAGACGAAATAATAAACCTTGCCGGCGAGTTTAAATCTCTTGAAAACGTGCGTTTTACGGGACTTATGGTAGTTCTTCCTAAGTGCGGCGACGAAAAGACTCTGAGAGAGTATTGTAAAAAGTCGCAAGAAGTTTTCCTAAAAGCAAAAGAAATTTACGGCGAAAAGTTCACCGTGTTTTCGATTGGTATGAGCGACGATTATAAAATTGCGTTGGAATACGGCTCGAATATGGTAAGGCTCGGGCGGGCGATATTCGGTGAAAGAGTTTTGTAGCAACAAGAAAACGTATAAATAAAACGGCGACAGCCGCGTTAATCGAGACCGCGATTGCGGTCTTTTTTATTTCGCCGCGGTCTGTCTTTTGTCCATCGGGCATATACTTAGACAGGGGCGATTTATATTGCCAAAAGGTGGTTTGTTTATGCCTATCGGTGAATTTACGGAGCTTATTCCCGGCGATTTCAGATATACTTCATACTCCAACGCGTGCGTTTATCTCGAAGGGATTAAAACGGTTAAAAGTTATTCTTCGGAAAAGGTAAATTTCGGGACGAAAAAGGGAATCATTACGATAAACGGCAAGGGACTGTGTATCGAAAAATTCCTTTCGGGCGACGCGGTCGTCAGGGGCAAAATCTCTTCGGTGGAGGTCTTCGATCTGAAATGAAGCCTTTTTTAAAAGAAAGTCTTTTAACGTGCTCTTTTTCGGTTACGGGGAAGAACGTCGGCGCATTTTTAAACGTCGTATCCAGGGGAGGGGTAAGAGTGCTTAAATTCGGCGCTACCGCAAAGAGAAAGAGATTTTTTTTCAGACAAAACGAAGTAAAGGACGCCGTTTTCGAAAAAAAGCCCTCTTTCAAAGCAATAACGATTACAATACCTTACGCCGACCGTGAAAAACTTTTTGCAATTTGCAAAGAAATGTGTTATAATGTAAAAGGCGCAGAGGGTAAAAATACAAAGCGCGCGGCATTTTCGATTGAAGAAATCGGACTCGGAGGGATTTTTAAAACGCTGTTTTTACTGAAAAACAGGCCGGGGCTTATATTTGGCGCGCTCGTTTTTATCGCGTTCGCGGTATTTTTAAACGGAAGGCTCCTCGGAATTTCTCTCGACGGAGTTCCTTATGAGTATCGGAGCGCGGCGTCGACGTTTTTTAAAGAGCGGGGATTTAAGGAATACGCGGATATATCGTCCGAGAATTTATCGGAACTTGCCGAGAGTATGCGCTTAGGCGTGGACGGTCTCGGCTTCGTAACGATTAAACGGAGGGGTAGCTTTCTTTACGTTTCGGCTATAGAAGAAAAGAGAGGAGAGGGCGATTTTTCGTACGCGCCGGTTACTTCGCCGGTAGACGGAGAAATTCTTTCGCTTAACGTTCTTAAAGGTACCGCCGCCGTGAAAGCCGGCGACAAAGTAAAAAAGGGAGACGTTTTGGTGCGCGGATTTTTTACCGCGGGCGAACAGACTTTTCCCGTTACGCCGAAAGCGGAAACGGAAATAAAAACCGAAAGGGTTTTTACGTATAATTTATCCGGAAACGACGAAACGTATATCAACGCGGTGAAAGCGGTTTCGCTTGAAAAGTGCCGTTTTTCGCGCGTTTTGGGCTGTGAAGTCTTTTCGGAAAAAACGTGCGACGGGTATAGAATAACCGTCGCGGTAACTTACGTTTACTTTATGGGAGGAACTTAATTGCAAAGCGCGACATATACCGTTTCCTGCAAAACGATGGACAGGCTTTCAAAACTTCTCGGCATATACGACGAGAATCTCAACCTTATAGCAAGAGAACTCGGCGTTACCGCGTTCACCGAAAATACGGATATAATTATTAAGGGCGAGCAGAAAAACGCCGAACTGTGTTCGGTGGTTTTGAATAAGCTTCTCGATATAATTTCTTCGGGAGAGCCTCTCGACAAAACGCGGATAATTTACTGTATAGAAATGGCGAGAGAGGGAAATACCGACGGCATCGAAAAGGTAATGAGCGGAGTCGTTGCGGTTACTTCCCGAGGGAAGCAGATAAAATGCAAAACTCTCGGGCAGAAGAAATACGTTGAAGCGATAAAAAAGAATTCCGTGGTGTTCGGCGTGGGACCTGCGGGTACGGGCAAAACGTATCTTGCGGTCGCGCTTGCGGTTACGTTGTATAAGGCGCACGAAGTCGAAAAAATAATTCTTACCCGCCCCGCGGTGGAGGCCGGCGAAAAACTCGGTTTTCTGCCCGGCGATTTACAAACGAAAGTAGATCCGTATCTTCGTCCGCTGTACGACGCGCTTCAGGAAATGTTCGGGCTGGAAACGTATGCGAAGCTTATGGAAAAGGGAGTTATAGAAATCGCGCCGCTCGCGTATATGAGAGGTCGCACCCTTTCGAATTCGTTTATCATTCTGGATGAAGCGCAGAATACTACCAAAGAACAGATGAAAATGTTCCTTACCCGTATGGGCGAAAACAGCAAAACCGTAATTACGGGCGACGTTACGCAGATAGACCTTCCCGAAGGGAAAAAGAGCGGGCTTATCCACGCTGTGAATATCCTAAAAAACATAGAAGGGTTAGAAACGGTCGTTCTCACGCATAAAGACGTGGTTCGCCATCCGCTCGTTATGGAAATAATAAAGGCTTACGAAAAAGCCGAAAAGAAGCAAGAAGTCAGCGCACGGGATTAAAGAGGGGCAAAACGAAAAAACACCTACGGCGGCACTCTCGCCGCGACGGAGGAATACCGAAAAATGTACGTACAATCGAAGAAGATTTCTCCCTGGACGGGGAAAGACTACGTTAGAATAATTTTATACTTTCTGGCTAATTACGTTTTATTGGGCGGACTTTTCGTCGCCGCGATTTTTTTCAACTGCGACGTATCTCCCGAAAAATTCGTTAATTATTTCGGAAGCGCAAACGGGCTAAATCAGTTTTTATACCTGATGCTCGCTTCTTTTCTTATACTCGTAGTATTGTTTTTGTTCTATTTTTTCGAGGACAGGGATTTCATTAAAAAGCCGAAGAACGTTATAATGATGTTTTCGATTATATACGTTTCGCTTATAATATCCTATTGCATAGGCAAATGGGGCAGCATTTACGCCCGCCCGATAGCTCTTTGCGCGCTTTTGTCCTTGCTTTTAATAAACAGGCAGACGGCTATTTTTATGAACATTACCATGTGTATGATAATGTTTTTGCTCGATAAATACACGGGCGCGACGTATCTTCAGCATTACGCCAACGCCGAATTTTCCGCGCTTCTTATCGGCTTCAGCGCGGGGCTTATAGGTATTTATCTCGTAAGCGGAGTCAATTCGAGAATTAAAGTATTCTTCATGGGCTTCGTTATTTCCGTACCGATAATCATAAGTATGTTCGTTTTAGAGGGAATGAATATAAAACAAATTCCCGAAACGCTCCTTACCGGCATAAGCGCGGGTATCCTTTCCGTTTCGTTCGAAATGGTTTTGTTGCCACTCTTCGAGTTGCTTTTCAATGCGCTCACCGATTACAGACTGAGCGAACTCACCGACCACAAGAACAAGCTTTTAAAGAAGTTGATAGAGCTTGCCCCGGGTACGTTCAACCATTCGCTTATTGTTGCGAATTTGGCGGAATCGTGCGCTTCGGCAATAGGCGAAAGCTCGCAGATAGCGCGTGCCGCGGCATATTATCACGATATAGGTAAAATAGTAAATCCCGCCTTTTTCACGGAAAATCAACAGGGTTCGAGCCCGCACGACGAGCTGCCCCCCGAACTTTCCGCGCAGATTATCATAAGGCATGCTTCGGACGGAAAGAAGATTTTAAAGAGAAACAGGCTGCCGAGAATCATCGAGGATATAGCGGTAGAACACCAAGGCACGATGCCTGTGAGATTCTTCTACGTAAAGGCTTCGAAGATGACCGACGGCGAAATAGACATAAAAGATTTTTCGTATCCCGGACCTAAACCGCAGAGTAAAATCGCGGCTATAATTATGATAGCGGACGGGTGCGAAGCTAAGGTAAGAACGCTTAAGGACAGGTCGCACGCGAACGTAGACAGGGCAATAAAAGAGATTATCGAGGAGAGAATGGATATGGAGCAGTTCACCGATTGCGATATCACGCTCAGAGATCTCGACATTATAAGAAGTACCTTGGTTAACACTTTGGCGGGCGTTTACCACGACAGAGTCGTTTATCCGAAGCTCAAACTCGGGCAGAAAGACAAAATAAAAGTCAACGAATAAAAAAGGCGCGCTTTAAGAAGGAAAAGATTTTTCCTCGGTCGGCGCGAAAAGTTTATCGCAAAAGGAATATATGGACAAAAAAAGCGCAGAAAAGAACAAAAAAACGGGACTTAAAATTATTGCGGAAAAGAAAGATTTAGTCGATTTTCCGGTTCTTGCCGAAGCCGTATACAACGAGCTCGGTCAGACGGACAAGCTTTCCGCCGAAGTCGAATTCGTAAGCGAAGAGGAGATATCAGACCTTAACGAAAGGCTGAGGAACGTAAAAGGAGTTACGGACGTGCTGTCTTTCCCGTCGCTCGACGGAGTCAGAGGGAAAATAATAAAAAAGAAAGATTTTCCGTTCGACGTAGATGCCGGCAGAGTTTTTATCGGATCGATAGCGGTTTGCGTAAAAAGGGCTAAGGAGCAAGCCGCGGAGTACGGCCACGGCGAGGAGAGAGAGTTTACGTATCTCGTATGTCACGGTCTGTTGCATTTGTTCGGTTACGACCATATGACAGACGAGGATAAGGCGGAGATGCGCGCGCTCGAAGAAAAAATAATGAACGCAATCAACGTAACAAGGGATTAACTTATGAGAAGCGGTACGGTAGCCGTAATAGGCAGAGCAAACGCGGGTAAATCAACGCTTATAAACGTAATAGTCGGTGAAAAGGTGGCAATCGTTTCCCCTAAGCCGCAGACGACGAGGGAGAGAATTCTCGGCATTCTCACGACCGACGATTATCAGATAGTTTTTGAAGACACGCCGGGTATTTACAAGGCAAAGAACAGGCTTAACGACTTTATGCAACGGCAGACGAGCGACACGGCAAAGGACGTGGATTTGATTCTTTTCGTCATAGACGGGCACGAAGGCGTTAAGGAAGAGGACCTCGAAACTCTTTCGGCTTATTCGAAAACGGCTGAAAAAAACGGCGCGAAACTGCTCGTGGCATTTACGAAAACGGATATTATGCCAAAGGAAAAAATACCCTCGGAGTTAGTTAAATTCGCAGGTATCGAGTGCGAGGGCGTTATTCCCGTTTCCGCAAGAAAGGGCAAAAACGTAAAACAGCTTACCGAAAAAATAGTTTCGCTTCTTCCCGAGGGCGAAAAGATTTTCGAAGAGGATATAGTTTCGGATAAATCCGAAAAGTTTATGCTCAAAGAAATAATGAGAGAAAAACTCCTTTTAAAGTTCGATAAGGAAATTCCTCACGGCGTGGCGGTGGTGCTTAACGAGTATAAGATTCGCCCGTCCGGAACGGCGGAAGTCAATCTCGATATTATTTGCGAAAAGCAGAACCACAAAGCCATTTTGATAGGAAAGCAAGGCGCCGCGTTAAAAGAAGTAAGCTCGTTTGCGAGGGAGAGTATGGAAAAATTCCTCGGCAGAAAAGTTTTCCTTACCGTTTACGTCAAGGTTAAAGAGAATTGGCGGGATAATCCGTTGCTTCTTACCGAGTACGGTTATAAAGAACAATAAAAAACAACTCAAAGATAAACAAAGAGGTTTAATATATGAAAAATTTTACATCCGACAGTTTACGTGAAACATATCTTTCGTTTTTCGAGAGTAAGGGACACAAAAGAATTCCTTCGGCTTCTCTTATCCCCGAAAACGATCCCACGGTTTTGTTTACCACTGCGGGAATGCACCCGCTGGTTCCCTATCTTTTAGGCGAAAAACACCCCGCGGGCGTAAGGCTTACCGACGTTCAGAAATGCGTTCGTACGGGCGATATCGACGAGGTAGGCGACGACAAACACTGCACGTTCTTCGAAATGCTCGGCAACTGGTCGCTCGGAGATTATTTCAAAAAAGAAATGATTCCCTGGAGCTTTGAATTCTTAACTTCCGAAAAATATCTCGGAATTCCGGTGGATGAGCTTGCCGTTTCCGTTTTCGAGGGAGACGACGCCGTTCCCCGCGACAGCGAAGCTGCGGAACTCTGGGAAAAGTGCGGAGTTAAAAAGGAAAATATTTATTTCCTGCCGAGAAGCGCGAACTGGTGGGGACCTGCCGGACTTACCGGACCGTGCGGCCCCGATACGGAAATGCATATTATAAGGAAGCCCAAGTGTTCCCCGGGGTGCAATCCTTCGTGCGATTGCGGCGCGTTTATGGAAATCTGGAACGACGTGTTCATGCAGTACAACAAGAACGAACAGGGCGGCTACGAACCTCTTAAACAGAAAAACGTCGATACCGGTATGGGGCTCGAAAGAACGCTTTGCATAATGACCGGAGCGAAAACGGTTTACGATACCGACCTTTTCGCGGACGCCATCGCGCTGCTCGACGAGCTTACCGGCAAGCATTATCAGGACGACGCCGAAACGACCAAGGCGTACAGAATAGTCCTCGACCATACGAGAACGGCTACTTTCCTTCTCGGAGATACAAAGGGAATAGTTCCCTCCAACACCGATCAGGGCTACGTTTTGAGAAGACTTATCCGCCGCGCCGTAAGGTTCGGAAGAAAAATCAATCTTCCCGAGGGCGGTCTTAAAAAACTCGCTATGGTTTTTGTTGAAAAATACAAAGACGTATATCCCGAATTAAAGGAAAACGAGCAGAAGATAGTAACCGAACTCACCGCGGAAGAAGAGAAGTTCTCCAAAACGCTCGAGGGCGGTCTTAAAGAATTCAATAAAGTAATAACCCATATTCAGGGCAACGTGTTCCCCGGAAAAACCGCGTTCAGATTGTACGACACCTACGGATTCCCGGTGGAAATCACCGAAGAACTTGCGAAAGAGCAGGGTTTCACCGTGGATAAAGAGGGCTATGAAAACGCGTTCAAGGAACATCAGGCTAAATCGCACGCGGGCAGCGAGCAGAAATTCGCTTGCGGTCTTGCCGACCATAAGGAAGAAACAACCCGTCTTCACACGGCAACTCACCTTCTCCACGCGGCGCTTAAAAAAGTGCTTTCCGACGACGTTCAGCAGAAAGGCTCCAACATTACCGAAGAAAGACTTCGTTTCGACTTCAACTTCCCCCGCCCGATGACGCAGGAAGAAATCAAAGCCGTAGAGGATATGGTAAACGACGTTATAGCTAAGGATATTCCCGTAGTTATGAAGGAGATGTCCGTTGACGAAGCCAAGGCGGAGGGCTACCTCGGCTTGTTCTCCTCTAAATACGGCGACGTTGTTAAAACTTACTCGATAGGAGATTTCTCAAAGGAGATTTGCGGCGGACCGCACGCGGCAAGAACGGGCGAGCTCGGCAAGTTTAAAATCGTCAAAGAGCAGTCTTCTTCCGCCGGGATCAGAAGAATTAAAGCCGTTCTGGAAAAACAATAAATTTATACTGCCGCCGATTTTTAACGTTCGCTCGTACGGGTTTTAAAAATTCGTAGTCGGCGGGCGATGACCGAGGGGCTTATCAAAAAAGCCCCTTTTTCACACAAAAAACGAGGTAAAAATGGTTGAAAGCTATCTGAGCGTGGGAGGAGAAAGTATATCCGAAACGATAATCGAACGCTCGAAATTCATAACGAGAATAACGAGAATTTCCGGCGAGGACGAGGCGAGAGAGTTTATCGAGAGGGTGAGAAAAACTCATTCGGACGCTACGCACAACTGCTATGCCTACGTGGCGAGCGAGGACGGAAACGTTATCAAATTTTCGGACGACGGCGAACCTCAGGGGACGGCGGGTATGCCCATGCTCGACGTTTTGAGAAACAGAAAAATCATGATGACGGCGGCGGTCGTCACAAGATATTTCGGCGGAGTGAAGCTCGGCGCGGGCGGGCTTGTGAGGGCGTATTCGGGTTGCGTAGCAGAGCTTCTGAATAAGTCCGAGATAGTTTCGAACGAGCTGTCCTCCGAAATCGAAGCGGAGGTTTCCTACGATTTATATCCGCTTTTTTTAAAATACGTCGTAGGGAAAAAAGTCAAAGTTTTGTCGAGTGATTTTTCCGAAAACGTGTCGATAATCTGCGTTTTACCGCGTTTATACGAAAAAGAGTTTTGCGACGGGCTTAAAGATTATCTTCTCGGCAAAGTGAAAATCGAAAAAAACAAGGAGTATTTTTTCAGCTACTGATATGAAAACGATTACCGCGATAACTCCGCAGAAAAAATCTCCGGACAGATGCAATATTTTCCTCGACGGCGAATTTTTTTGCGGAATGAGTCTGATTGTCGTTATGAAAAACCGACTTAAAGCCGGAATGAAAATCGACGCTTCGCGCATAGAGGAAATTCAGCTCGAAACGGAAAAGAACGAGGCTCTCGATAAGGCAATGACGCTTCTTTCTTCATACGAAAAAACGGAAAAACAGGTGCGTGACTATCTTAAAGAGAAGGGCTATACCCCTCTCGTGATTTCATACGTAACGGACAAGCTCGGTGAGTACGGGTTTGTTTCGGACGAGAGCTACGCCATGCGTTACGCCGACGCGTATGCCAAAAAGAAAGGCGCAAAGCTTATAGCTTTGGAATTGAAAAGGAAAGGAGTTTCGGAAGAAACCGCTGTCAGCGCAACGGAAAAGTTGGGCGATCAGACGGAGTTTGCCGTAGCGATAGCCGAAAAGTACGTAAAAAATAAGCCGCTTGATATAAAAACCAAGCAAAAACTTTACAGACATTTGCTTTCGAAAGGCTTTTCTTACGACGAAGTGCAGTCGGCAACGGATAGGATGTTCGGATATTCGGACGACGAAAACGATTGAATTTAAAAAGCTCGTGTAGCGGTGCCCGTGGGGAATTTTAAGTTCTCCACGTTTTTTTATGTTTTTTTTTGAGAAAAGCTCATTTTGGCAATCGACGCGTTGTATGAGCTCGAGGAGGCTGATATAGTATATAATAATCGTTTAAAACATATAATTAGTTACGTGGGAAATTTGTTGCGCGGACGATAATTTTTATTTCTTTTTTAAAAATTTACAAACGGGCGAAAAGCACTTGTAAAACCGCGCGCGATGTTGTAAAATATAAGGAGATAGTATAAGTGGACATTTACGCTTCTTTCGACGAACTATTAAACAGAGAGGGAATAAAATTTGCCGTGGCGGAAAATCTTTCCGCACATTCCACTATTTGCCTTGGCGGCAGCGCGGACAGGGCGGTATTTCCGTCTTGCGCGGCGGAACTTCTCAAAACTATCGATTTTGCAAAGAAGTGCGGCGTCAAACGTGTGGTCGCGGGCTATGGCAGCAACACGCTGTATTCGGACGCGGGCTATCGTGGCGCGGTTGTTTTTACTCGCGGACTCAACGAAATCTATATAGAAAAAGTTGTCGGAGAAGACGTGTTCGTTCGGGCGATGTGCGGAGCCTCGCTTTCTTCTCTTACCGCGTTTTGTCTTAAAGAAAAGATAGGCGGGCTGGAATTTCTGTCGGGAATTCCCGGCAGCGTCGGCGGCGCGGTAATAATGAACGCCGGGTGCTTTGACGAAGAAATATCCGGAAAAGTTTGTTCCGTCTATGCGGAAACGAACGGAAAGATAAAAGAACTTTTCAATAAGGATTGCGGCTTCACATACAGAAAAAGTCGGTTGAAAGAGCAAGGGGCTACGGTAATAAGCGCCCTTTTTCGCACAAAAACAGCCGATTCCGATATTATAAAGCGCAAGCTTTTGTATTATCGCGACAGGAGAAGCAATCAGCCCAAGGGAAAGAGTCTCGGCTCGGTTTTTAAAAACGACGGGATACAGTCGGCAAAGATTATAGACGATTGCGGGCTTAAGGGGCTGCGCGTCGGCGGAGCGTTTGTTTCAGCCGTCCACGCCAACTTTATAATAAACGACGGCACGGCTTCCTCGCGCGACGTTTCCGACCTTATCGAATACGTAAAAACCATGGTAAAGGCGCGCGTCGGTATTTCCCTTAAAGAGGAAATAGAGTACGTGGGGGAATGATTATTTCATAAAAGCAATGCTCGGCTTTTGCGACGAATTCGCCGGGCGACGTTTTCGGAGAGATAAAATGGAGATAATTGCGGATTATCACACTCATACGACATACAGCCACGGCACGGGCAGCGTTTCAGACAACGCTCTCTCTGCAAAAGAAAAAGGTTTAAAGGAAATCGCTATATCCGATCATGGGTTCGCGCACCCCTTTTTCGGACTGAAAAAAAGCAAACTTCCGTTTTTAAAAAAAGATTGCGAATCTGCAACCGAAAAGACGGGGGTGAACGTTCTCGTCGGCATCGAAAGTAATCTGCTTTCGGAAAAAGGCGACCTCGATCTTAACGAAGATTTATATGAATACTTCGACGTTTTTCTTGCGGGAATTCACGTTTGCGTAAAGTACAAAACGGCTGCGGCTCTCTGTAAATTCGGTATAACTTCTCCGATTATATACAAAAACGGTGGAGAGCCGAGCGAAAAGCTCAAAGCGTTTACAACCAAAGCTTACGTTAACGCAATCGAGAAAAATCCTATCGACGCGATAACCCATTTAAACTATCGCGCGTTCGCAAATGTAAAGGAAATTGCCGATTGCTGCAGGATAAACGGCACTTATATAGAAATAAACACAAAAAAATCTCATATGACGG
The DNA here is from genome assembly GCA_022768945.1 of Christensenellaceae bacterium. GTDB lineage: Bacteria > Bacillota > Clostridia > Christensenellales > Borkfalkiaceae > RGIG3732. Next base: position 79,505 of record JALEKY010000020.1, read on the forward strand.
ACGAGCAGTGGAAGGAAGTTTATTCCACAGGCGTGAACTTTATCATCGGTTCGGACGCTCATTCGCCTGACAGAGTTGGCGACGATAAATCGGCAATCGAGCTTATCGACAGACTCGGTTTTGACAGGGCTCGGGTGCATAACATAGACAGACTTCCCGATTTCAGATTTAAAAAATACAAAGGTTGAGCGCGAGAATGAATTTTACGAAAAGAATTAAAGAAGAGCTGACGGGGGAAACGTTTCAGTCGTCGTGCTGCAAAGCCGCGTGCCTTTCCGCATTTTTAAGGACGAGCGGCTCGATTTTAACCCGCGGCGGACTTATAGGCTTTTCGTTTTTTACCGAAAACGAGAAGGTTGCGGGTTTCTTCAATAAAATAATCAAAGATTTGTACGGCATAGACGGCGTTTATTCGGGGAAGAATTCCGGAGGGAAGGATAAAATCACCTGCGAATACGTTGGCGAAAATACTTTCGGCGCTTTAATCGAACTGGGTATTTTAGTTGCGGGCGAAAACGGCGTAGGCGTGGAAATGGGTGTGGACAAGTACCTCATCGAAACGGAATGCTGCAAGCGGGCATACGTTTGCGGCGCGTTTTTAGGCGGCGGCAGTTGCACTATCCCGAACGAAAAAGCCGCCAAAAACACGGGTTATCACCTCGAATTCGTTTTTTCGTATTACGAAACCGCGCATGCTTTTTCCGAACTTCTGGCAGAGTTCGATATTATCGCGAAGCTTATAGAGAGAAAGAAAAGTTTTGTCGTATACGTAAAGAGCAACGAGGAAATTCAGGAGATTTTAACGCTTATCGGCGCGGAGAAATGTTCGCTCGCTCTTGCCGAAACGGTCATCATAAAAGATTACAGCAACAACGCGAACAGAAAGAGCAACTGCGACCTCGGCAACATAAACAAGCAGATAGAAGCGGCGGAAAGGCAGATAGCCGCGATAAACGCGATTAAAGAAACAATCGGGCTCGAAGCTCTTAAAAAAGAACTTTTCGACGTGTGCGAGCTGAGGCTTTCGGACGAGTTTTTAACGCTCGAGGAAATGTCTGAAAAACTCGGCGTAAGCAAAAGTTGCGTAAACCACAGAATGCGCAAAATAATAGAAATAGCAAACAGTGTTTCTTAGAAAAAGAACGGCATTTACCGAAAGCGGACGATAAATGCGACTTCAACCAAAAAAAGACGGATTACAATCACGGACAGGAAAAACAAATGACTGATTTTGTTCACTTACACGTTCATACGGAATACAGCTTGCTCGACGGCGCGACTAAAATAGAAGATATTTTTAACGTTATAAAAGGTCTCGGGCAGAACGCGGTCGCCATAACCGACCACGGAAACATGTACGGCACGCTTTATTTTGCCGAAGAGGCGAAAAAAGCCGGCATGCAGGCTATTATCGGCTGCGAAATGTACATGTGCGACGATATGGAGAAAAAAACGGGCGGCAGAGCGGAAAACGACTATGACCACCTTATTTTGCTGTGCAAAAACAAAAAGGGATATAAAAATCTTATAAGGCTCGATTCCGACGCCTGGACGAGGGGCTTTTATTCCAAGCCGCGCGCGGATTATAAAATGCTTAAAGAACATACCGAGGGGCTTATATGCCTTTCGGCGTGTATCGCGGGGAGAATTCCTAAAAGGCTTCTGAACGGAGATTACGAAGGCGCGAAGCAAACCGCGCTTATGTTCAAAGAGATGTTCGGAGAGGATTTTTACATTGAAATTCAGGACCACGGACTTCAGGAAGAAAAAATCGTAAATCCGCAGCTTATAAAGCTCGCGTCGGAAATAGGGGTGAAGCTTGTCGCTACTAACGACTGCCACTACCTCGAACGCCGCGACAGCGAGATGCAGGACGTTATGCTCTGCATCAATATGAAAAAGACTCTGGACGATCCGCAGAGAATGCGTTTCAATTCGGATCAGTACTATTTAAAGAGCGGCGACGAGATGCTTTCGCTCTTTCCGGATCACCCGGAGGCGATTGCAAATACCCTCGAAATCGCGCAAAAATGCGCCGAAGAGGAGATTTTCGCGCTTACCGCAAAGGGCGATCCGATAAGAGATAAATCGCTTATTCCGGGGTACGTGCCGAACAACGGACAAACCCCGTACGACTTTCTTCGCGACCTCGGAGAAAAGGGTTTAAGAAAAAGATACGCGGAAATCACTCCCGAGATAAGGGAGAGATTCGAATACGAATTAGGCATAATTTCAAATATGGGGTTTGTCGAATATTACCTCATAGTCTGGGATTTCATCAACTACGCGCGCGAACACGATATACCCGTCGGAGCGGGGCGAGGCAGCGGCGTAAGCAGTATCATAGCTTACTCGATAGGCATAACTGACGTTGAGCCGCTTAAATATTCGCTGGTGTTCGAAAGATTTTTGAACCCCGAACGCGTAAGCATGCCGGACTTCGATATAGACTTCTGCAACGAAAGAAGACAGGAAGTTATAGAATACGTCAGGGCGAAATATGGGGCGGACAAGGTTGCTCAGATAGTAACTTTCGGAACGCTTGCTTCGAAAGCCGCTATAAAGGACGTCGCCCGCGTTTACAGCATTCCGTTTGCGGACGTAAACAAAATAACCAAGCTTATGGACGGCAAGTCTACGATTGCGCAGTCGCTCGGCTTCAAGAAGAACAAGGACGGCGTTGACGTAAGCGTCAGAGAGCTTAAAGAACTTTATGAAAACGATCCCACTCTTCATAAAGTAATAGATATGGCTATGCGGCTCGAGGGTATGCCGAAGAACACCTCTCAGCACGCTGCGGGCGTAATAATTTGCGCTAAACCGCTTGCCGATAACGTTCCGCTGTCACTTAACGGCAGCGACGTAGTTACTCAATTCGATATGAAAGAGGACGAGGCTCTCGGAATGCTCAAAATGGACTTCCTTGCGCTCAGAACCCTCACCGATATAAAAAAGGCGCTCAACTACATAAAGGAAGACTACGGTCTGGAACTCGACTTCCACGAAATAGGGTACGAGAACAAAGCCGCTTACGACCTGATAGGCGAGGGCGACACGGACGCCGTGTTCCAACTCGAAAGTCCGGGCATGAAAAAGTTTATGCGCGAGCTTCACCCCGGCGACCTCGAAGACATTATAGCCGGTATTTCTCTGTATCGTCCGGGGCCGATGGATTCCATTCCTAAGTACCTTCAGTTCAAACTCAATCCGGAAACGGTTACTTACAAGCACCCGTTGCTCGAACCTATTCTGAAAGTCACCCACGGCACGATTATTTATCAGGAACAGGTTATGGAAATCGTGCAGAAGCTCGGCGGGTTCAGTCTCGGACAGTCGGATATAGTCCGCCGCGCAATGGGTAAAAAGAACGTAGACGAAATGGCTCGTCAGAAAAAGTTCTTTATTTACGGCAGACCGGCGGAGGGCGACTCGGGCGAAATAGTCGGCGCGATTAAAAAAGGCGTGCCGGAGGACGTAGCCGAAAGCATATTCGACGAAATGGCGGATTTCGCAAAATACGCGTTCAACAAATCGCACGCGGCGGCGTACGCCGTTCTCGCGTATCAGACGGCGTATCTTAAAAAATTCTATCCTCACGAATTTTTGGCGGCGGTTCTCAACAACAGAATCGACAAGATAGAGGAAACGACGAAGTACATTATGTACTTAAAGGAGAAGAACATACCCGTTCTTCCGCCGAACATAAACAAATCGAAGCCGTACTTTTCGGTTGAAAACAAGTGCGTGCGAATAGGTCTTGTGGCAATCAAAAACGTCGGTTTAAACGCGATAGAGGCCATTATCGAAGAGAGAACGAAGAGCGGAGAGTTTACGTCGTTCGAGAATTTCATATCTCGCTGTGCCGGTAAACTTTTAAACAAACGCCTTGTGGAAAACCTTATTCTCGCAGGGGCGTTCGACTGCTTTAATATAGCGAGGGCTAAGCTTCTCGCCGTGTACGAAGAGCTTCTCGACCGCGTTCAGGTTATAGCGAAACAGCGCGAAAGCAATCAGATTTCGCTGTTCGACAGTCTTATCCCCGAAGACAATATGATAACCGTAAAGTACCCCGAAAACGTGGAAGAATTCGATCAGAAAACAAAACTGATGAAAGAAAAATCGGTTATCGGCGTTTACGTTTCGGGGCACCCTCTCGAAGGGTTTATGGATAAATTCAAGGGATTTTTCACAACCGAGGCGTTGCAGTATTTCGAAGAAGACGAGGACGGCGAAAAATTCTACACCGAAATAAAAGACGGCACGCACGTTACGATGGGCGGACTTATTTCGTCCTGGTCGAGGATAACCACGAAGCGCGGCGACTATATGGCGTACATCATGCTCGAAGACGTGTACGGTCAGATTGAATGCGTACTTTTCCCTAAGACGTACGAAAAAGTCAAAAACAACATAAAGGAAGAGGAAATATTAAAAGTATCCGGTACGTTGAAGTACGAAAAAGGCAGCGAGCCTAAAGTTCTCGTTGACAGCGTGGAAATCTTCGAGGACGAGCCGGAGCAGAAAATCGAAGAGAAACCGAAGGCAGAGGCGAGCCGCGATTGGCTTGTGATAACTATTCCCGAAGGGAAGGAGAATTTGCAGGACGAAATAATAGAAACGCTCACTTTCTACGAGGGAGATATAAACGTCGGATTAAAAGTCGGCGGCAAAAAATTGCATCTTAAAAACATAAAGGTTCGCCGGTGTAACGCGCTTGAAAGCGAGCTTCAGACTTTTTTGGACGAAGAAGATTACGTATTCTTCCGCGCCTGAACGATACCGAAAAAAATATAAAGGTTGTAAAATAAATGATTAAAGAATTTTTAAAGCAGAACAAACAAAAGATAATCAAGCTGCTGCTCGCGATACTCACGCTTGTGGCGATAGCGCTCGTTACCCTTGCCGCTTTGTACTTTTTCGACGTGATATATTTTGACGAAAAAGGCGGAATAAATTTCAACGCCGCGCTGTTTAATTCATTCAAAAACACTTGGTACGGCTGTATAGTTTTCGTTGTGCTGCAGTGCGTCATAACTACGCTTTTATGCGTGATTCCGGGCACTTCCATGGCGTTTATAATGCTCGCCACCGTTATTTACGACGAGCCTTGGCAGGCGTTTTTATTGTCGTTTGCCGGCGTTATTATTTCCAGCGGATATATGTATCTTATAGGTCGCCTCGGCGGTTATAAAATATGCGAAAAACTTGTCGGCAAAGAGGATACCGCGGAAGCCACGCGGCTGCTGAGAAGTAAAGGACAGATATACTTCCCGATAATGATGCTTTTCCCGCTTTTCCCGGACGACGCGCTCGTTATGGTCGCAGGCACTTCAAAAATGTCGCTCAAGTGGTTTATTCCGTCCATTGTTATAGGCAGAGGCGTGGGAATAGCCACGATTGTATTCGGTTTTTCGCTTGTCCCGTTCGAAACTTTCAGGGGCATTTACGATTGGCTCGTATTCATTACCGTATGCGCGTTCTGGATAATATTGATTTTCTATCTCGCGCACAAACTTAACGCTTTGCTCGAAAAGAAAACAGCGGCTGCAAGCGCCGACGTCGTCGCGGCGAAAAAAGAAGTTGCGGAAGAAAACGCCGGAAACGGCGCGGAAGCCGATTCCGCTAATAATAATGCGGCGGAAGTTCCCACCGCTGATAATACCGCGGAAGATAAAGAATAAAATTTATGCCGGCGGTGATAGCGTTATCACCACCGGCTAACAAATAAAAAGTCCCCGATATCTCGTAGTATCGGGGACTTTTATCGTGTTTTTGTTTTTATCGCAAAATAGCGACGCTATTGTTAATCTATTGTCGCAGAGGAGGAAAGGGTAACCGAAACTTCGAGAGGTTTATCGTTGCGAACGACGCGGAATTTTACGGTTTTGCCTTTTTCGAACATTATTTCGGCGTCGGTTACGTTGAAAAGTCTTGTTACGGTTATTTCTTTTCCTTCGTATTTTATTGCGGTAATTACGTCGCCTTCCTCAAGCAAACCGTTAGCCGGGCTTTGCAAAGAAACGGAAGAAACCGTTACTTCTTCAGAGATTCTCGTGTCGAGAAGAAGAGCGTCGTAATAAGCGTAGCTGCTTGAAATCTGGAAGGTAACGCCTAAATTAGCCATTACTACCTGTTTTTTCGTTCCGTTGCAGTTTTTCAGTATGTTGTTGTAAACGTTTTCTACGATTGAAGAGGGGATTGCGTAAGCTATGTTATCGACTTTCGTCGAAACGATTTTTGCGTTTACTATGCCGATCAGTTTGCCGTTTATATCAAACAATCCTCCCCCGCTGTTGCCGCCGTTTACAGCCGCGTCTATGCGAATTACTCTGTATCTTACTCCGGTTTTTTCGTCCTTAGGCGAAGTCATCGTAATGTATTCGGAGTCCACGCTGATTATGCCCGCCGTTGCGGAAATTCCCGCGGCTTCCGGATTGCCAACCGCAAGAATGCTGTCGCCCGCGCCTATAAGATTGCTGTTTCCGAATTCGACGGCGCGCAGGTATTCGCTGCGGAATACTTCCGAGCCTGTGATTTCGAGCACCGCTATGTCGTAAGTCGCCGTCGCTCCCACAATCGTTGCCGAAACGGCATAGGCGTCGTATTCTCTGCCGTACACGTACACTTTTATGCTTTCCGCAACGCCTTTCGTTACGTTGCTGTTCGCGTCGTGAACCACGTGGTAGTTCGTTATGATGTATGCGTTGCCGCTTTCGGTATCGAGCGAAGCTATCACGCCCGCGCCCTCGCCGGTGTATGCTTGCTCGGAATAAGATCTATTGCCGTAGAAATCATAACTTATAACGTATTTTTTAAACGTGCTTACGACCTTTACGGTGGACAGCAGAGCCGTATCGGCTACTTTGGATAAGTCAGACGAAGCCTCGTTCGGAATATAGTCGGGCAGATAGGCTTTCATAAAGTCGTCGAAAGTCTTGTTCTCGTTGCCCTCTTGATTTTTCCATTCTTCGAAGAGGGAAGTCACGCCGGGTTTTGCGTCCGCGCCGTTTTTGCCTTTTAAGCTTTCCAGCCATTCGGCTTCCGTGCCCGAAAAACCGTTTTGCACGGCTATCTGATACGCGCTCAGTCCCGCGCTCGACGAATTGCCGAGCAGACAGGAACTCCCGAACGACACGACGAGTATCATCGTCAAAGTAATTATAAATATTACGAGTTTGTTTTGTTTCATCTATAACACCTCGATTAAAAATTCTTACGAAAAGAGGTTCGGTTGTTTTTACTTTCAGCAGCCCGAATTTCCTCGCTAACGCCTAAATAATAAAACCTCAGACTTAAATTTTTCTTAAACCGTCCCGTTTTTTCGTATTTGTTATTGCCTTAAAGCCATGGTTGTAAACCGAAAATCACTTTAAAAAGTCGACTATAATCGAATTCTGAACGAAAAGATATTCCGGACGGATTTTTACTCTCGAACGCGAAACGTCCGTAACGGCGGCGTTTTTACTGAGCTCGTTTGCGAATTCCGTCGCGAAATCGGTGCCGAAAAGTTTTTTGTATTCCTTTCTGTCAATGCCGTCCTCGGTACGCAGCGCGAGCATTATAAACTCGTTTTTAATTTCGTCGCCCTCGATTACCTCGCTGTTCTCCTCCGCAAAGTAGCCCGAAATAATGCACTTTACGTAATCGTCTATATAGGGGATATTATTGAATCTCCTGTTTTCCATGTGGCTCGAAGCGGCAACTCCGAGTCCTATGTATTCGCCGCGCTTCCAGTAATTCTCGTTGTGTTTGGAGCGGTATCCCGGTTTTGCGAAGTTAGAAACCTCATAGCGGTTAAACCCGAGCGAAGCGAGATAATCCACTCCGAATGCATAAAGCTCGGCAACCGTATCGTCGTCGGGAAGTTCGCCGTTAAGGTAGTTTGTGTAAATAGGCGTGCCGTCTTCGGCTTTTAAGGCGTACATCGAAACGTGAGTCGCGCCGCTTTCGCTTATTACGTCCAGCGTTTTTTTAAGGTCGTCCGTCGTCTGGTCGAAAAGCCCGATGAGCGCGTCCGCGTTGAAGTTTTCGCCTTTGAGCATTGTCGCCGTTTCGAGATAATCGGACAGCGTGTGTATTCTGTTCAGTTTTAAAAGCATTTTGTCGTCTGCGGACTGAAGCCCCACGCTGAATCTGTTTATGCCGGCGTTGCGGTACGCGTCGAGTTTCTTTTCGGTTACCGTGCCGGGGTTCATCTCGATCGTGATTTCGGCGTCGGGGGCAAGATTGAATTTTTCTTTAGCCTGCTTTACAACGCCGACGATATACTTTTCGTCCACGAAAGACGGGGTGCCTCCGCCTATATACAGAGTGTCGAATTTGTGATTTTTATATTGATTCGCGCGCGCTTTCATTTCTTTGTACAGACACGCGAAATACAGCTCCGCCTTGCCCGCTTCGCTTGGATAGGAGGCGAAGTCGCAATACGTGCATTTGCTTTTGCAAAACGGAACGTGAACGTATATTCCGGCCATAATAATTACCCTATAATAAAGATAAGTGCCGTTTTTCTCACAAAAACGGCAGTATTTGTTTTAAGAATCGATTTTTAAAATAGAAGTGAACGCTTCGCTGGGAACTTCTACCGTGCCTAACTTGCGCATCTTCTTTTTGCCTTCTTTCTGCTTTTCAAGCAGTTTTTTCTTTCTCGTAATATCGCCGCCGTAGCATTTGGCGAGGACGTCTTTTCTTAAAGCCTTAACCGTTTCGCGCGCAATGACTTTTCCGCCTATGCATGCCTGAATGGGTATTTCGAACATCTGACGGGGAATAACGTCTTTGAGTTTTTCTCCGAGAGCTCGTCCTCTCGCATACGCTTTTTCGCGGTGAACGATGATGGAAAGCGCGTCGCAAACGTCGCCGTTGAGCATCATGTCGAGCTTAACGAGGTCGCTTTTTTCGTAGCCGTCAAGCTCGTAATCGAAGCTTGCGTAGCCGCGCGTTCTCGATTTAAGCCCGTCGAAGAAATCGTAAATAATCTCGTTCAGCGGCAGTTTGTATAAAAGGCGGACTCTGTTCGCGTCGAGGTAGGTCATATCGAGGAACACGCCGCGCTTTTCCTGACACAAATCCATAATTGGACCTAAATAATCGGGCGGAGAATAAATGCTTGCCTTTACTATCGGCTCTTCCATGTAATCGATGTCCGACGGATCGGGCAGGTGAGAGGGGTTGTTTACCACCATCATCGTTTTATCCGTTTTGTACACTTTGTAAGAAACGGACGGAGCGGTGGTGATTATGTCGAGGTCGAATTCTCTCTCTATGCGCTGCTGAATTATTTCCATATGGAGAAGCCCCAAAAAGCCGCATCTGAATCCGAAGCCGAGAGCAATGGAATTGTCCGGTTCGAAAGTCAGGGAAGCGTCGTTCAGTTTAAGCTTCAAAAGCGCGTCCTTAAGGTCGTTGAATTTGCTGCCGTCGAGAGGGAAAACCCCCGAAAACACGACGGGATGCACCTTTTTGTATCCGGGCAGAGCCTCCGCGGCGGGGTTGTCGGCGTCGGTAATCGTGTCGCCTACCGTCGTATCCTGAATGGTTTTTATGCTCGCCGCGATGTACCCGACTTCGCCCGAGCAAAGGGTTGCCTTAGGTCTTAAGTGGGGATCGAAAGTACCTACTTCCACAACGTCGAAAACCTTGTTCGAAGTAAAGGTTTTAATCCTGCTGCCCGCTTTTACCGTGCCGTCCATAATTCTTACGAAGCAGATTACGCCCTTGTAGTTGTCGTAGTAGGAGTCGAAAATCAACGCTTTGAGCGGCGCTTCGTCATCGCCGGACGGAGCCGGAATATGCGTGACTATCTGTTCGAGGACTTCCTCGATGTTTATGCCTTCTTTTGCGGAAATTCTCGGAGCGGTAGAGCCGTCCAGCCCTATAACGTCCTCGATTTCTTTCGCAACCTCGTCCGGGCGGGCGGAAGCGAGGTCTATTTTGTTTATTACCGGGAGAATTTCAAGGTTGTTGTCGAGCGCGAGATAGGTGTTTGCGAGAGTCTGAGCCTCTATGCCCTGAGACGCGTCGATGATGAGTATCGCCCCTTCGCACGCGGCGAGCGAACGGGAAACTTCGTACGTGAAGTCCACGTGCCCCGGGGTGTCGATAAGGTTAAAAATGTAATCCTTGCCGTCCTTCGCTTTGTAAGACATTCTCACCGGAGTGAGTTTTATCGTTATTCCGCGTTCTCTTTCGAGGTCCATCGAGTCGAGAAGTTGTTCTTCCATATCTCTTTCGGCAACCTGCCCCGTCAGTTCTATAATTCTGTCCGCAAGCGTGGATTTACCGTGGTCGATATGCGCTATAATACAAAAATTTCTTATGTTTTCTTTTACTTTTTTAGCCATGATAGTGTGGTTGAATATATGCTTCGTTTTTTAAAAAGTGCCTTTTATCGCGCGTTTTCGGTATAAAAAGCGGTAAAAATTACTTTTCCATCAGTTTTACCCAGGCGGGGAATTTGGAAACGAATTCTTCGTTGTTTTCCGTCCTGCCTATCATACCGATAAGCGAACCAACGCCTTCTTCTTGTGTTATGAACCTGCGGATAAGGAACGAGCAGTCGAGTTCTTTTTTCGTTAGGAGAAGTTCTTCTTTTCTCGTGCCGGAGCGATACAGATCGAACGCCGGGAAAATTCTCTTTTCTGCAAGTTCGCGCGTTAAGTGAATTTCCATATTGCCGGTGCCTTTGAATTCCTCGTAAATAACGTCGTCCATTTTGCTGCCGGTGTCTATAAGCGCGGTGGCGAGGATTGTCAGGCTTCCGCCTTCTTTCGTGTTTCTCGCCGCGCCGAAGAATTTTTTGGGCAGCTGCAGCGCCGCAGGATCGATACCGCCGGAAAGAATTTTTCCGGAAGAGGGGACGACCTGATTGTACGCGCGGGTAAGGCGGGTTATGGAGTCGAGCAGAATGACAACGTCTTTTTTAAGCTCGACGAGGCGTTTTGCTCTCCACATAACGAGTTCCGCCGCTCTTATGTGATGTTCGGGCGGTTCGTCGAACGTGGAATATACCACTTCGCCTTTTATACTGCTTTTCAGATCGGTGACTTCTTCCGGTCTTTCGTCGATCAAAAGGACGATAAGGTGAATGTCCGGGTGGTTGGTTTCTATCGCCTGCGCAACGTTTTTCAAAAGAGTCGTTTTACCCGTTTTAGGCGGAGCCACAACCAGACCGCGCTGACCTTTTCCGAGAGGGCAGAGCAAGTCCATCATTCTTAAGGTGAAGCAGTTTTCGTCGTCTTTTCTTTCGAGGGTGATGCGTTCCTGCGGGTAATAGGGGGTTAAGTCGTCGAAGTTTCTCCTCGGCGTTCTCGGCGGCAAGCCGTTTACCGAGATAACTTCCGTAAGCGAAGACGAGCCCGTTTCTCTCGTCCTTTCCGCTCTGCCTACAACGAAATCGCCTCTGCGCAGTCCGAAGTATTTAACTTGCTGCCTTGCGATGAAAGTATCTCCGACGGGAGAGGACTCGTAGTTGTTAGCTCTTAAAAAGCCGTAACCGTCCATATGCATTTCCAGAACTCCGCATACGGTATCGGGTTTTTTGCGTTCGCCCTCCGTGAATTTCGTTTCGGAAGCGTTTCTGTTTGCGGCGTTCTGATACTCTCTTTTATCGTAAATTCTGCCGTTTCTGTTGTAGCCGTCCTGTCTGTTTATTCCGGAATTCTGGTACCTGCCGTTATTATAACCGCCGTTATTGTTGTATCCGCCGTTATTCCTCTGATTGCCGTCGCGGTTGTCTTGAGCGGAATTTCCTATATAAGTAGCCGGCTTTTGTTGTCTTGCGTAATCGTTTTGTCTGCCGAAATATTGTTCGCCGTTTCTGTTTTGTCCGTCGCACTGTTCGTGGTAGTCGGTTTTCCCGTCGGGTTTTTTGGTTGCTCCCGAATAGAACGTTTCGTCGTCCGAAGAGGTCGCGCTGCCCGAATTGTAGATTGCGCCGCTCGCGGTAAATCCCTTATCCTGCTCGTCCGTATACGTCGGAGTTTCTCCGAAGCCTGCGCCGAATCCGAAAGAGGAATTCGTTTCCGCGAAGCCGTCGCCTTCCGTCGAAGAGCCGTCGGGCAGATAGCCGTTCTCGGCAGAGGCGGTTTCTTCAGTCGTGTTTTCCGGCGTTTTTTCAGCCGCAGGTTCTTCCGACCTGTCCAAAGTGGATTTTACGGCTTTGCGCCCCCTTGTGCTTCTTACCGGGGTGTCGCCCGTTTCGAGAATGTTTTTGATTTCGTCGATGATTACGCCTTTCGATTTGGTTCCCGGCGTTCCGCCGAGGGAACGCAGAATTCTTCTCAAATCGTAAATGCCGTATAGGTTAAGTTGGTCTTTATCGAAATTTTCTGCCATAAACTTGTACTCCTTGTTTAGAGTTGTGTTTTTAATTTTTTCCGATTTATTTGTGGAAAAGACTTTTTAAGCTTCTTTTATTACGCAGGAAAAGAATTTTTCCGTCAGTCGCATTGCATAAACGTAACGGGGGAGAAGTCTGTCAAATTGTCTTTTGTTATTTCTATGCGTTTTTTCGCCGTTTTATAGTCGGGAAAGTATTTCAGAAATTCTGCGGGCGGTGCGATGTCTATAGTGCATTTATCCGTTTTAAAATGCATGGGGATAGTCACTTTCGCGCCGATTGCCTTTGCGTACTGAGCGGCTTCCTTGCCGGTAATCGTGTAATTTCCGCCTACCGGGATAAACAGAATATCCGCGCCTACTTTGAATTTTTTGGCATTCTCTTCCGAAAATTTTTCCCCGAGATCTCCGAGGTGTAAAACTCTCATCCCGTCCGCGTCAAAGTAAAAAGCAGTATTTTGTCCGCGTTTTCTGCCGTTTTCATCGTCGTGATAGCACTTTACGCCCTGAAAAATCGGGTTAGGCTGAGTTATCACTCTGCCGGCGTTAAGCCCTTGCGAAAAGCTGTGGTCGAAATGTAAATGAGAAACGAGCGCGTAGTCGCAAGTTACCTTTTTCATTTTGTATCCTATGCCGTCGAAAGGATCGGTAACCACCGAATAGTTTTTTGTTTTTATAAAAAAGCATGAATGTCCGAGATATTCTATAATCATTTTTTCACCGTAAAATAAAAAGAGTCGTTTCCGCCGTACAGGCGGAGTATTCGGGCGGAGTGTTTTTTGTAGGAGGATTCCCGTCAGATTTTTTCCGCCGTAACGTTTACGTCGAAGCGTTCGGTCAGTCCGCCGACGAAAGAAGTGTACGCAAGTTTCAGCGTTACCGAGTTGTCGGTAAGTATTTCGGAAATGTCCGTCGTTCGGGTTTCCACGGGTATTTCGCCGTATTCGGTGGAAAGCTCGGAAAAGGTGGATTTACCCCTTTCGAAAAGAAGAACGGTGCTTATATCTCCTTCTTTAATTATGCTTACCATGTCTTCGCCTATGACGATTTTCGTGTAATTGCCGTTTTCTTCGTCCGAAAAGTCGATTGCGGTGGAGCCGTATTCTTTAAAAACGTTGCCGAAAGCTACGATTTCGTTCGTTTCGCCGTCGACCGTCGATTTAATAGTGATTTTGTATGCCATACGTATCTGTTGTAAAAAAGTAGATTTTTTTTGAAAGATTTTTTTACGAACCGAAAAATTCGCGAGCAACAAAGTTCGAATTTTCGTTCGTCGTAACGAAACGGTTTTTTCCGTCCGAAAGTATTTATTTGCTATGAGTTTTGATTGTTTGCCTCGGGCAACGCAAAAAAACAGCGCGGAAAAATGTCCGCAAACGCCCGCTTCTTTATTTTCCGAAAAAAGGATTCTGTCGCCGCTTTGCCTTGAAAAAATAGAAAAGCGTTATTCCGAAAATTATTAACTATTTGATTATATACTTTTTTTAAAAAAAAGTAAAGGATTTTAAAGCGCCTGCGTGAGCGAAAGTTTTTTAATTTTATTTTTACGCGGCTTTTTCGGGGGAACGCAATAGCTCCTGTAAAAAAGTATAAAACGGAAAGAAATATTGCCCGCTGTTTATATGAAATTATAAAAAACGAAGAAAACTCGCGAAAAAACTCAAAAAGGCTCGTTCAGCCTTTGACATTTGTTTAAAATTATTGTAAAATGTTATAGATTCTTAATATAAACGCGCGAGTATATACTTTCGCGGAAGGTAAAACGGGGGAAAACCGACGGTTTTTAAGGAATTTCCGTTTTGCCCGAAAAAAGGAGCATCTATGAGCAAAAGACTGACACTTTTAACCACGCTTTTGGTAGCGCTTGTCGTTGCCGTGGGCGCATTATTCTGCACTACCTCGGTTTTTGCGGACGAAACCGAAACTTCGCAAACCGTAGATCTTACGGAATTGTTTTCGGTAACGAAGGGCGAAGCCGATTTCGCGCTCGATACCGACGGCATTAAAGTAACTTTCGGCACCTGTACCGACGGTAAGGCTACTATAGAAACGAAAAAAGCGGCTCTCAAGGGCACCTCGTTCGTATGGACGGGCAAAACTCCCGCAAACGATACCGTAGATGAAAACGGCACCGTAACTTTCGAGTTCGAAGGCGTTACGGAAAACTCGGTTGCATATCTTACCGGCGCGAGTGTTAACGGTAAGCAGCTTTTCACCGTTACGAACGGCGAATTCAAGGCTAACGAAGAAGCGATTACGGGCGACATCAAACTCGCTACGGAAAAGACGATGCTTGTTGGCGTGGCTTACGACGACGTTACCCTCGATTTATATCAGCCTTTCATGACTTCGGTTTCCGGTTACGGCAAAGCGATAGTCGTAGGTTCGGGCAATTCCAGAAAGGTTTACGGCACGAGCGCGGGTTCCACTACGAGACACACCGTTAAGTTCCTCGACACCGTAGGCACGGTAAAAGGATATATCTTCCAGGGCGATTACAATAAGGAAGACTGGGCGGACGACAAAACTCTCGAAACCGCAAAAGAGGTTATGACTCATGCTTACACCGTTAAGGATAAGAGCGAAGTTACTATAGGCGCGCCCGAGTACAAGAACCTCGACAGCTTCGATTACGAAAGCTATAACGAAAAAATCGAAAACGAAATCAAAGAAGACGGCGAATTCAAATACATAAGTTCGTCCACTTACTTCAATATTCCCGAAGAAATCGAAGACTATATTTCGAGCGAGTACTTCTCCAACGAAGACCTCAACTTCGAAATTTATTACAAAGCTCCCGATTCTTCCGACTTCACGCACCTCAGCAGCACTTCCACGAGATTTTCTCTTTCCAAGCTCGGCGCTTACGAATTCTACGTTCTCGCGACGGATCCGTTGAAGAACGCCCTCGAAATAGACGACGAATGGGAACTCAAAATCATAGGAGGAACGAGAGGTTTCTACGAAGGCACTACTCTTAAAGTCCCGGTATTCGGTTTCTATATGGGTAACAGAGGTCCTCAGGTAGAAGCGGCTTCTTCAAGTCAGAACGACGGCTTCGTAGGTTCCACTTACAGCGGCGTTAAGTCGTTCACTATAAAGGGTATCGACACCACCACCGAGTATACTCTTTGGTACAATCCCAAGGCTGACATTATTTCGACTCCCGAGGGAAAGACCGAAGAAGCGGCTAAGGCAGAAGGTTGGGTAAAAATCGGTACGAAAGAAGAATTCGACAAAGTAAAGGCTACGCTCTTCTCCGACGTTAAGGACGTTAAGTTCTCCGATCTTGCATGGAGTACTTCCGCTCTCACATTTAAGCCCGTAAAAACCGGTTCGTACGCGGTAGAGTGCACGGTGTTCGATTCCGAGGCAAACACCGCTACAGGCTTTACTAAGGTTATCAACGTTAAGAGCTCGGTCAGAACCGTTACGGTAGACACCACTTCCGTCTGGTTCGAAAAGAACTGGAAATCCGTGTTGTTCCTCGGCATAGCGGGACTTTCTCTTATCGGTATAATCGTTCTTCTCTTCGTTAAACCCAGGGAAGAACAGGACGTAATGGTTAAAAAGTCCTAAGCTTATATAATATATAATGACAGTAACTATATAATGACAATAACTCCGTTCGGAAAACTCGGGCGGAGTTGTTTTATATAGCGGATTGCTCGGTTGCTTATAAGTCTTTTGCCTTTGGTTAAGATTTAACAGAAAATTTGACGTTAGGGATAAGGAATAGAATTCCTATATAAATCCGTTTAAAAGGAGTCGGACTCATGCTTTTACGACAGATTGAATATGAAAAAAACGGTATAAGTTACGAGTATGTGGTTCTTACGGGAAAAATAATGAATCGCGCGGGAACAGACGTTTGCCCGATGGAAAAAACGGTAGAAAACATTTCGGACGCAGAAGAAGCGTATAATGCGCTGAAAGAGAAACTTTTCGCTATGGCGGCGAAGAAGTAAGTTGCCGATAATTAAGTTTTCTGAGCGCGAGAGGCGAGTAAAACTTACCGGGCGCGGCTTTTTTTAAAGCGCGGCGATTATTAAAAAGTCGCATTTTTCGCACATTATTAAGCGTTATCGTATTGAGATATTCCTTTTTGTAATACTTGGTTAGTCGAAATAAATATTTTACATTTTGGCTAAACGGGTATATAATAATAAAAAACGAAAAAACGGAGGCTGATATGAAAAAAACTCTTGTAGCATATTTTTCCGCAAGCGGCGTAACGAAAAAGATAGCCGAAAAACTTGCGAAAGTCGCAAACGCAGATTTGTTCGAAATTAAACCCGCTAAGCCGTATACTTGCGAAGATCTTGACTGGACAAATAAAAACAGCCGTTCCACGCTTGAGATGAAAGATTTGTCTTCCCGCCCGGAAATAGCCGAAAAGCTCGGCAATATGTCCGAGTACGATACGGTTTTCGTGGGCTTCCCGATTTGGTGGTACGTTGCGCCTACCATTATCGATACTTTCCTTGAAAGTTATGATTTCGGAGGAAAAACGATTATTCCGTTCGCTACGAGCGGAGGAAGCGGACTCGGTAAAACCGAAGAAAATTTCCGAAAACTCCTCGGCAAAAACGTTACCGTAGAGAGCGGCAAGGTGTTAAATCGCGCTTCTGAAGGGGAAGTTCAAGCTTGGGTAAAAACGCTCGGTTTGTAATTCTCGGGATTCAAGGCTCGCTACGGAGGAAATAATGAAACATTATATAATAGTTAAATTTAAAGAGGGCGTCGAATGGAGAAAGCTTATTCCGGAAATTAAAGAATTGTTTTCTTCTGTTTGCGATATCGACGGGGTGGAGAGCGCCTTCCATCGGCCTTCGATAAGTTCTCTTCCCAATCGCTTCGATTATATGATTGAACTCGTTTGCAGAGGACAGGGGCTTGAAAATTTCCTCGCTTCGGATATTCACCGCGAGTGGAAAGCTCGCTACGGCGAACTTTTCGACAAGAAAGCCATATTCGATTGCGAAGAGGACGAATAACTGCATTTCGTTCGAGCGAAGCTCGTCCGTCGAACCGAAAAACTTAAATAAAAAGTATAAAAGAAAATTCTTCTGTCAAAAATCATGGCAGAGGAATTTTTTTATGCAAAAAACTTTTTTCGCGTTTGCGTTGTGCTTATTTTGTCTGTTTGCCACGCTGTGGCTTTCTAAGGAGGAGCTGAGCGAAAACGGCGTCAAAACTTACGCCGGCGGACTTTCTTCACTGACCGATTTCTTTTCGGTCGAACGGGAGGACTGCAACTTGAGCTTTTTTGACTCGTCTCCGTTTCGGTTTAAGGCGGAAAGCGTGTTTGTAAAGGGCGAGTGCGATTTGAAAAACATAGCGAAAAAATACGACGCTTCAATCGTGAAAATTATAAAAAACGGCGATATAATCGAATATTATATGTTTTCACAGAGGCTTCGCGGGCGAGTAATCGCGGGAGGGGAAACGGTTAATCTGCACGTTGCGGTATCGTCGTACGGGTACACGATAGGAACGCCTTTTATATTTTGCGGGTATTAGCCCGACTATTATGGTTAGCGACAAAGAATGTAATCCCTAAGAAAAAATTTTTCGGGCGGGTATAAAAACAAAGAACAAAGTAAATAATCAAAACGAAAACGAGGGGCAAAACCGATTTCCCTCGGCAAAATAAAGGAGGTACGGACTTTATGTCGGACAATGTTAAGAAAAACAAATCGGAAGTAAAAAAGAATATTCTGTACGCGCTGTGGATTGTGCTTTTGGTTGCGGCAATGACCGCTTCGGTGATAGTCGTCGCTAAGATATCTAAAGACAGAAGCAGTCAGATAGACAATCCCCAGGACAGTCAGACTATTGCGGACGAGGCTTCGGGAGACGGCTCCTCGGACGAGAAAGACGACAGCTCGGGCAAGGGCGGCACGGAACAGGGGGACGATAAGCCGTCGGGCGGCGAGACCGAACCCGTAGATACGAAAATCGTATTCGCGATGCCTATGAAAAACGCCGAAGTCATCAAGAAGTACACGCACGACACGGTGGTGTTCAATTCCACGCTCGGCGCGTATATGGGGCACCTTGCAATAGATTATAAGGCGACCGATAACGACGACGTGTATTGCGTTTACGACGGGGTTGTGGAAAGCGTTCAGACTTCGTATCTTACCGGAACGACCATAACGATTAATCACGGCAACGGTCTGAAAACCGTTTACAACTCGGTAGAGGCGGACGAAAAACTGTACGAGGGCAAGAAAGTCGAAAAAGGGGAAGTGCTCGGCAAGATTTCCGCAAACAATCTTCAGGAATACAAAGACGGCGCGCATCTGCATTTCGAGGTAATTAAAAACAACGAAAAGATAGATCCCGAAGAATATCTTATAGGCGAAGAAAAGTAACTACGTCCGGCAGGAACAAAAAATAATTTTTTAAATAACCCGCGTTTATCTCACGTTAACGCGGGCTTTTGCTGTTTTTACGACATGATATCCGTTTGCGCTTTCGAACTGCGTTTTGCATAATGTAGGGGCGAGCATTTCTCGTTCTCGATTTTGCTTCTCAAAAGCACATTTTTGCTTGTTGAATGAGGCATGGCGAACGTCGCTCGTTATGAGAACAAACTTTTCACCTTACTTGTCGGCGGTCGCCGCCCATTGCTCGTCCTCATTCTCGCCCGCGGTTTTGAAGACGGCAATTAAACGATTTTTTAAAACGGAAGGGGGGACGTATTCTCAGCCGGGGTGCCGATTCAAGCGGTGCCTCCGCCGCGAGGCCGGGCGCGTACGAACGTGTGAAACCGAGTATGCACGCGCGAGTATGCGCGCGAAATACTATATAAGTATATTTTAATATTTTTATTGACTTTGCAATGAAAAAGATGTATAATTGAAACCGACGGCTAAAGAGAGGGTAAATCTCTTTTTTCGCAAAATAACAATAAAAATTAATTTTCATATAAACACGGAGGGTTTCAAATGAAAAAGATGACGATTGACGGCAATACAGCCGCCAGCCATGTCGCCTATGCTTTCAGCGAAGTTGCGGCTATCTATCCGATAACTCCTTCTTCTCCGATGGCTGAAGTTGCCGACGAATGGTCTGCTACGGGCAGAACCAATATGTTCGGTCAGAAATTAAGACTTGCCGAAATGCAGTCCGAAGCAGGCGCTGCGGGCGCCGTACACGGTTCGCTTTCCGCCGGCGCGCTCACCACGACTTATACCGCAAGTCAGGGCTTGCTTCTTATGATTCCGAATATGTATAAAATCGCGGGCGAATTGTTGCCCACGGTATTCCACGTAAGCGCAAGAGCTCTTGCCGCTCATTCGCTTAATATTTTCGGAGATCATTCGGACGTTATGGCTTGCCGCCAGACCGGTTTCGCTATGCTTTCGAGCTGCTCCGTTCAGGAAGTTATGGATTTGGCTTTGGTAGCGCATCTTTCCACGCTCGACGCGAAAGTTCCGTTCCTGCATTTCTTCGACGGTTTCAGAACCAGCCACGAGGTTTCAAAAATCGACGTAATCGATTACGACGAAATGAAACCCCTCGTAAATATGGAAGCAATCAAAAATTTCCGTTCCCGCGCGCTCAACCCCGAACACCCCGTTCAGAAGGGCACCGCGCAGAATGCCGATACATACTTCCAGAACAGAGAAACGGCTAACAAGTACTACCTCGCTACGCCCGCAATCGTTCAGGGATATATGGATAAGGTTTCCGCCCTCACCGGCAGAAGCTATCACCTCTTCGATTACGTAGGCGCGCCCGACGCGGAGTACGTTACCGTAGTTATGGGCAGTGGTGCGGAAGCTATTGAAGAGACGATAAACAAGCTCAATAAAGAAGGTCATAAGCTCGGCGTTATCAAAGTACGTCTTTACAGACCTTTCGCTACCGAAGCTTTCATTGCGGCAATCCCCGCAACCTGCAAGAAGATCGCCGTTCTCGACAGAACCAAAGAAGCCGGCTCGCTCGGTGAACCGCTTTACCTCGACGTATGCGCGGCTCTTCTCGAAAAGGGCATGAAGAACATAGAAGTCGTAGGCGGCAGATACGGTCTCGGCAGCAAGGAATTCAATCCTTCGATGGTTTACGCCGTTTATAAAAATCTCGAAGCTAAGCAGAGCAAAAATCACTTCACCATCGGTATTTACGACGATATTACGAACACTTCGCTCGACTTCTCCGAGAAGTACGACGCTGCTCCCGAGGGCACCATTTCCTGTAAGTTCTACGGTTTGGGTTCGGACGGTACCGTCGGCGCGAACAAGAACACGATAAAGATTATAGGCGACCATACGGACAAGTACGCTCAGGGTTATTTCTTCTACGACTCCAAGAAGTCCGGCGGTATAACCGTTTCTCACCTTAGATTCGGTGATACGCCCATTCAGTCGTCCTACCTTATCGACGCCGCGGACTTCATCGCTTGCCACAATCCCTCGTACGTTACCCGTTACGATATGGTAACCGATTTGAAACAGGGCGGTAAATTCCTCCTCAACTGTAGCTGGAATACTCCGGAGCTTCTTTCCAAGCACCTGCCCGCTTCGATGAAGCGCGCTTTGGCTGCGAAGAAAGCTCAGCTTTATACTATCGACGCTATTAAGATCGCCGGCGAAATCGGTCTCGGCGGAAGAACCAACACTATTTTGCAGTCTGCGTTCTTCCTTATCAATTCTGACATTATGCCGTATAAAGACGCGCAGGATTTCATGAAGAAGATGGCTTACAAGTCCTTTGCAAAGAAGGGCGACGCCGTAGTAAACATGAACTATGCCGCTATCGAATCCGCAGAGGCTAACCTCGTTAAGGTTGAAATCCCCGCGGACTGGGCTACCGCTACCGAAGGCGCGGAACCCGTAAAACTCGCTAACAACGAATACTTCAAAAACGTTGTTCATCCTATACTCGTACTCGAAGGGGATAAACTTCCCTCGTCCGCTTTCAATGCAGACGGTCACGTTCCCACCGGAACCACCAAGTACGAAAAACGCGGCGTTGCGGTTAAAATACCTAAGTGGGTTGCCGAAAATTGTATTCAGTGTAACCAGTGCGCGTTTGTTTGTCCGCACGCTTGTATCCGTCCCGCTGTAAACGAAGCAGGCGCGGAGAAGCCCGCAAGCTACGAAACCAAAGCTTGCACCGGCTTAAAAGGTTACGAGTTCAGAATGCAGGTATCGCCCCTCGATTGTATGGGTTGCGGTGTATGCGCTAACATCTGCCCGGCTAAAACGCCCGCTCTCGTTATGACTCCGTTCGAAAGCCTTGCAGAAACTGAAGAAGTCAACTACGAATACTCCGAAAAACTTCCCAAGGTCGACACCGCTTCGTTTAAGAGAAACACCGTAAAGGGTTCGCAATTCAATAAGCCCTTGTTCGAGTTCTCGGGCGCATGCGCGGGCTGCGGCGAAACTCCTTACATAAAAGTTATAACTCAGATGTTCGGTGACAGAATGGTTGTGGCTAACGCTACCGGTTGTTCGTCCATTTACGGCGGTTCTTCGCCTACGTGCCCGTACACCACTAACGACGAAGGTCACGGTCCCGCATGGGCTAACAGCTTGTTCGAAGACAACGCCGAATTCGGTTACGGCTTCAACCTCGCTTACGGTCAGAGACGCGCTAAGGTTGCCGAAAAGATCGAAGCGCTTATGAACGAGTGCGACGATTGGGCGGAAGCAAAAGAAGCTTGCCAAGAATGGCTCGAAAACAGAAAGAGCGCGGAAGGCAGCAAAGCCGCTTCCAAAAAGCTCGTTGAAGTTATAGAAAAATGCGATAAGTGCGGATGCAAGCACGACGAGCTTGTAGGCGAAATTCTCGCGGCTAAAGATTGCCTCGTTAAGAAGTCCATATGGATTTTCGGCGGCGACGGTTGGGCTTATGACATCGGCTACGGCGGACTCGATCACGTTCTCGCTATGGGCGAAGACGTAAACGTTCTCGTTCTCGATACCGAAGTTTACTCCAACACCGGAGGACAGGCTTCCAAATCCACTCCTACCGGCGCGGTTGCTAAATTTGCCGCTGCGGGCAAGAGAATTAAGAAGAAAGACCTCGGCATGATGGCTATGAGCTACGGCTATGTTTACGTTGCTCAGTGCGCTATGGGCTACAACAAACAACAGTTCCTTAACGCTATTATCGAAGCCGAAAAATACGAAGGTCCTTCGCTTGTAATCTGCTACGCTCCGTGTATCAACCACGGTATCAATATGAGCAACTCGCAGCTCGAAGAAAAGAAAGCCGTCGAAGCGGGCTACTGGCACTGCTACCGTTACAATCCCGAAAAGGTCGGCACGGAAGAAAATCCGTTCAGCCTCGACTCCAAGGATCCTACGGCAAGCTATCACGACTTTATTCTCGGAGAAACTCGTTACGCTTCTCTCAAAAAGGCTATGCCCGAAGTTGCGGAACAGCTTTTCGAACATGCGGAAGAAGAAAACAACGCTCGTCTTGCAAAATACAAGAAACTTGCGGGTAAAGAGTAATTTAGAGGTAAAACTGCTTTAATGCCGACGGAAGCGCAATGCGTAGCTTTCGTAAGATAAACAAATTAAGAGAGTATCGCTCGGTACTCTCTTTTTTGATTCTTAAAACAAGAAGTGCCGTTTTTCGCGTAGAAACGGCTGTTTTGACGTAGGCTTTTATACGGGCGGATACGTGTGTGCTTTTTATTCGGAGGATAATTGCCGCGCGCGATTATTTTGTTCGAGTCGGCTGCTTTATGTGCAAAAGGCGATTTTTTATATGTCAGTCGTTTGAAAAATAGTGTGAAAGAGCGAAATTTATTCTTTCGTCTGCGATATCAGTAATGGGATTTAGATAATTCGGGCGGCAAAACTCGTTTTCGTCACGTTTTTCATCGGCAGAGTCGTCGCATATGGATTTGTCGCTCGCGCCGTCGGATGCATTTTCGCTATGAAGAGATCCGTTACTTTTACCCGAAAAATCGCGATAATCGCTGTTTTCGGGGGTATTTGCGTTTTGAAACAACAACGAAAGAGGAGAGTTGTCCCCTCCCGAAGACAGTGACTTTATAAGCAGGGGAAGCATTTTTTCGGCATTGAAATTTCCCGATAAAAGGCTTGAAAACAGCTCTCCGTTTTCCTTGCCGAGCGAGGACGAAAAAGATGACAACAGATTTTTAATTAAATCGTTTTCGCCCGAATTGCCGTTTTTCGCGGCGGATAAAAAGAACAAAAGAAGGGGTAAAAGATTATTCATAAACTCCTCGTCGCGTGCGCACGGTAAATATCGCCGCGCATTTTTTTCACTAACATTATATTATCGGTCGGCATAAATATGTTATGTCGGCTCAAAACGGCACGGCAAAAAACGACGGGATAATTCCTAAGGAGAGGTATATGAAAGATTTTTCGGAATACGCAGACGGAAGAGAAAAGAATGCGCGCGGCATGAAAAGAGGCGATGACGGAACGAATTACGGCGGCGCGAATAATTGCGGTTCGGGCGGCGGAACGTACAACCAAAGCGGCGCGGGAGTGGACGCGAACGAGCTTTTGCAAATGCTTGCAGGGAAATACGAGGGGAAAAGCGAGGACGAACTTCTCGCTTCGATATTTGCCGAAGCTCAGAAAGCGAGAAAAAACGGAAGCCTTTCGGACGGCGACATAGACAATTTCGTGCGCACGGTTGCGCCCATGCTCAGTCCCGCGCAGCAGAAAAAGCTTATGAAGGTCGCAGGGTATCTCAAAAGCGGAAAAATTAAATAATTCGGGTATAAGTAGGCGGGGCGTGCGCATTCTGGCGAGCGATGCTCGCCCCTACGGTGTGCGGGGGATAAAGAGAACGAGCGGTGCTTGCCCTACGACGGCGAAGAGTTTTAAGCGAAGAAGAGGAATTCGGACGAGCGATGCGCCCCTACGGTGATGTGTGAAATTATTATTGAAATGCACGTTAAATCGGGATACTTTTTCGCGACATTTTTCGCCGCCCGCTTTCTCTGCTTGACAATCGGAAAAAAAAAGTGTAATATACATAGTGGATAAAAAGAAAGGAGATATTCTTATGAATAAACTTACTGTAAAGGATATTGACGTAAAAGGCAAAAGATGTCTTGTAAGAGTAGACTTCAACGTACCCATGAAGGACGGAGTCATTACCGACGAAACGCGTATCAACGGCGCTCTTCCCACGATTAAGTATCTTATGGAGCACGGCGCAAAGGTTATTCTTTGCTCGCACATGGGCAAACCTCACAATATTTTAACGCCCGGTTTCGGTCTTAACAAAAAAGAAAAGAAAGCGATAGAAGCTCTCCCCGAAAACGAACGCGCCGCCGCTAAGGAAGAAGCTTTGAAAAAAGCCCTCGGTGACGCTAAAAAATTCACGCTTAAACCCGTTGCCGAAAAACTTTCCGAAAAGCTCGGCAAGGAAGTTAAATTCGCTACCGACGTGGTAGGTCCTTCCGCGGACGCCGTAGTCGCTTCCCTTAAAGACGGCGAAGTCGCTCTTCTCGAAAACACCCGTTTCGAAGCCGGCGAAGAGGGCAGAGACGAAGCTCTTTGCAAAAAACTCGCTTCTTACTGCGACGTTTACGTAAACGACGCTTTCGGTACGGCTCACCGTTCGCACGCAACCACGGCGGCAATCGTAGAGTACGGTTTCGTTAAAACCGCAGTTTGCGGCTTCCTTATCGAAAAAGAACTTTCCGTTATGGCTGACGCGCTCGAACACCCCGTTCGTCCGTTCGTAGCTATTCTCGGCGGAGCGAAAGTCGCGGACAAGCTCAACGTTATAAATAATCTTCTCGAAAAGTGCGATACTTTGATTATCGGCGGCGGTATGGCTTACACCTTCCAGAAGGCGAGAGGACTCGAAGTAGGTACTTCGCTCGTTGACGACGAAAAACTCGACTACTGCAAAGAGATGATGGCTAAGGCCGAAAAGCTCGGCAAGAAGCTTCTTCTTCCCATCGATACCACGATTACAAAAGATTTCCCGAACCCCATCGACGCGCCCGTAGAGGTTAAAGTTGTCGACGCGGACAAGATTCCCGCGGATATGATGGGTTTGGATATAGGTCCCAAAACCGCAGAATTGTACGCTACGGAAATCAAAAACGCAAAGACGGTTATCTGGAACGGTCCTATGGGCGTATTCGAAAACCCCACGCTCGCAAAAGGTACCTTCGCGGTTGCGAAAGCTATGGCTGAAGCAGAAAACGCTACTACGATTATCGGCGGCGGCGACAGCGCGGCTGCGGTAACTCAGCTCGGTTTTGCGGATAAGATGACGCACATTTCTACCGGCGGCGGAGCTTCGCTCGAACTCTTCGAGGGTAAGGTTCTTCCCGGTATCGCTTGTCTTAACGAGAAGAAGTAATTCGATATTGTAAACGCCGCGCGCCGGCGAAAGCGGACGTGACGAGAATAATACAAACAGACAAATAAGTGCCGCAAAACGCACGCTAAATATACTTTTTGAATGGCAAAAAGCCACAGGAGATTTTTATTATGAGAAAGCCTATAATCGCAGGCAACTGGAAAATGAATAAAACTCAGGCTGAAGCGAAAGAGCTTATCAACGCTTTGAAGCCGCTTGTAAAAGACGCAGAGTGCGACGTTGTAGTTTGCGTTCCGTTTACCGATATAAACGCTGTTGTTGAAGCCGCTAAGGGCAGCAACATTCACGTAGGCGCGCAGAACGTTCACTTTGCCGATCACGGCGCGTTCACCGGCGAAATTTCCGCGGATATGCTTTTGGAAGCGGGTGTGGAATACGTTATCATAGGTCACAGCGAAAGAAGACAGTACTTCGGAGAAACGAACGAAACGGTTAACAAGAGAACGCTTACCGCTCTCGCAAAAGGTCTTAAACCTATCGTTTGCGTAGGCGAAACCCTTGAAGAAAGAGAAACCGGCAAAACCGAAGAAGTTCTCAAAAAGCAGGTTGTGGAAGGTCTTAAGGACGTTGAAAACCTCGCAAGCGTTATCATAGCTTACGAACCCATCTGGGCTATCGGAACGGGCAAGACCGCTACCGCAGATCAGGCTAACGAAACCATCGGCTATATCAGAAAGGTTATAGCTGAAAACTTCTGCCCCAAGTGCGCCGAAAAGATGAGAATTCAGTACGGCGGAAGCATGAACGCCAAGAACGCTCACGAGCTTATGAGCATGCCCGAAATCGACGGCGGTCTTATCGGCGGCGCTTCGCTCAAAGCGGAAGATTTCTCCGTAGTAGTAAAAATGTAATTTTCGGCATTGCCGATGGAAAACGCGCAAACAATCTTGCGCGTTTTTTAAAAATTCTAAACTAAATCGCAGAGTTTCGTTTCTTACGCTTACGGCAAAAACTGCCGATAACGCGCGAAAAACGAGGCTTTTTGGAGGACGACAATGAAGATGGAAACAAGACCGGTATGCCTTTTAATTATGGACGGCTACGGTATAAATAAGGAAACGAACGGCAACGCGATATACATTTCCGGCAGCCCGAACGTAAACGGATACATTAAAAACTATCCGTCCACCACGCTCGGGGCGAGCGGACTCGACGTCGGTTTGCCGGACGGACAAATGGGCAACAGCGAGGTAGGGCACCTCAATATCGGCGCGGGCAGAATAGTTTATCAGGAACTTACGCGCATTACCAAAGAGATTAACGACGGCGACTTCTTCAAAAACGAGGATCTTAATTACGCGGTCGATACGGCTATGGCGAAAGGCAAAAAGATTCACCTTTACGGACTGCTTTCGAACGGCGGCGTTCACAGCCACATAACGCACCTGTACGGGCTTTTGGAACTTTGCAAGAGAAAGGGCGCGAAAGACGTATTCGTTCATTGCTTTATGGACGGGCGCGACGTTTCGCCTACTTCCGGCGCGGAGTTTATAAAAGAGCTTTCGGAAAAGATGAAGGACCTCGGCGTAGGTAAAATAGCTTCCGTTTGCGGCAGATACTACGCTATGGACAGAGATAACCGTTGGGAAAGAGTGGAAAAGGCGTACGATATGCTCACGCTCGGAGAGGGCGTTCAGACCGAATGCCCCGTTAAAGCCGTTGAGGAAAGCTATAAAAACGGCGTTACGGACGAGTTTATTCTTCCTATAAAAGTGACCGAAAACGGCAAACCTGTAGGGCTTATCGAAGAGGGAGATTCAATCATATTCTTTAACTTCCGCCCCGACAGAGCGAGAGAAATCACCCGTGCGTTCAGCGAGAAAGAATTCACCGGTTTTGTGAGAAAAACGGGCTTTTTAAATCCCACGTACGTTTGCTTTACCCGTTACGACGCAACGTTTACCAACGTCCGCATTGCGTTTAAACCGCAGAGCCTTAAAAATACGCTGGGCGAATACCTTTCCAAAAAAGGATATACTCAGCTGAGAATCGCGGAAACCGAAAAGTATGCGCACGTAACGTTCTTCTTTAACGGCGGCGTGGAAGCTCCGAATGAAAACGAACAGAGAGATTTAATTCCTTCCCCGAAGGTTGCAACTTACGATCTGCAACCCGAGATGAGCGCGTACGAAGTTACGGATAAGGTTCTCGAGGAAATCGCGAGCGACAAGTTCGACGTAATCATTCTTAACTTCGCAAACTGCGATATGGTAGGTCACACAGGCGTGCTCGAAGCCGCGGTCAAAGCAGTAACCACCGTCGATACCTGCATGAAGAAAATCATTGATGCGGTTCTTGAAAAGGGCGGTTCCTGCCTTATCACGGCGGATCACGGCAACGCGGACAAGATGATTGCCGACGACGGAGAGCCGTTTACCGCGCATACCACAAACCCTGTTCCGCTGGTTTTGGTTAGCGAAAACGAAAAATTCAGAAACGTTAAGCTTCACAGCGGCATTCTCGCGGATATCGCGCCCACGCTTTTAACGGTTATGGGCGAAGAAATCCCCGCGGAAATGACGGGTAAATGCCTTATCGAAAAGTAATAGTCAGTATTCGCTGATACGGGCGCGCAAACAAAATAACAAAACATTTGCTTTATTTACGAACTAATTTTTCGCAAAAGCCGAAAAACGCTTGTAAATTTATTTGCGATGTGTTATAATATGCGAGTATAAAAACAAAATTAAGTATAGGTTGGAGATAATTATGGCAAATTTGGCTCAGCTTCTTGCAATGAGTTACGGCTTGTATGTAACTTTAAGTATAGTTTGCATCGCACTTATCGTGCTTTGCTCGTTTTTCGTTATAATCGTTGTTATGATGCAGAAGTCCAATTCGGACGGTATCAGCGCAATAACCGGTCAGAGCGAAACTTTCTACGGCAAAAATAAATCGCAAACGCTTGACAGCAAGCTTAAAAAACTTACGGTAATTTGCCTTGTAATTATTGCCGTTCTCTGCATTGTATATTTCGTAATCGGCTTACTTAAAGGCTAATAACGCTAAACGACGAGGGCTTCCCGAAAAAGGAAGTCCTTTTTTTTGCTAAAAACATTTTTATTA
This sequence comes from Christensenellaceae bacterium, assembly GCA_022768945.1. Taxonomy (GTDB): domain Bacteria; phylum Bacillota; class Clostridia; order Christensenellales; family Borkfalkiaceae; genus RGIG3732. Next base: position 108,263 of record JALEKY010000020.1, read on the forward strand.
TTTAAAATGCTTGCATTTATGATAAAAGCGTGATAGAATTAAGAAAAAGAAAAACACAAAAACAAATAACTAAGCTTTTCGGGAGGCAGAAGAATGAAAAAGTTTTTTTCAAAATTAGTGTGCGTGATAACAGCTGTCGCGCTTGCTCTTTCGATGAGTTCTTGCGACAAGTTTTTTAACGATTTGGAAAAACTTGCCGAGGAACTTGCCAAGAAGATAAACGCGACTGTAAAAGGCATTTCCTATATAATGGATCACTTCGACGATTTTACAAATCCGTTGCTCGGAAACGGTCAGATTACCGACGAATGGGTAAACGGAAATCTCGACGACGCGTTTGTTCGCCCCGATTACCTCGTAAATTTTGCAAAGGGATATTATGAGGAAAACGGTGAAAAGAAGAGTTATTCCAATCTCGGAACTTTATCTTCGATGGCGGATATGGACAGATACGTTCAATCGCTTAAGGAAGCGGGTTTTGACGCGTATCACGAGGCGTTCTCCTGGGATTTTTACGACATTATGGTTCGCGCAAATTCCGGTAAGCTGTGTATGGCTCTCAAAAAGGGAGACGTTTACGTTCAACTCGCTTACTTCAAAACCGCAACCAAAACAGATGGCGGAGAAACGAGCGGCACGGACGGAAGCGACACTTCGTTGCCCGAAGATAAAGGTGACGTTGAAGCCGCAAACGTAGTTTTAGACGAGCAAGAACAGTCGGAAGAAAGCTCCTCCGGCGATTCTTCCGAAACCGGCGAGGTTATAGATAAAACGGTAAACGCGGTATTTACGATAGCAAATTACGACCTGCTTTCTAATAGCGACGGCGAAACTTCGGGCGAAACGAGCGGTGAAACCTCGGGCGAGACGACCGGAGAGATAAGCGGCGAAACGAGTGAAAGCGGCAACGAAACTTCCGAAGAAACAAGCGAGGGAACGTCCGAAGAAACGAGCAGTGAAACTTCATCCGAGTTAGGCAAAGGAACCTCGGAGGAAACACGCGAAGGGAGTACCGAGACGGGCACGGAAGAATAATAAGTAGTATCGAATAAGAACGGGCGAGTATATCTCGTCCGTTTTGATTCGCGAGCAAATTAAAATTCCTGTAGGGGCGAGTATTTCTCGTCCGTTTTTTTATGTCGATTTTTTTTGCTTTTGCCGGATAATGCTTGTTTTACGGGGTTTTTGATTTCATGAAATCCATAGGGATTCCATTCCTAACACTGACTATTTTTGCGGCAATAAATCGGTTTTTGCCGTGTTAAACTCCCTTATAGTACTACTTGTACAATTTCGGTCGTTTGCCTTGCAAAAACGTATGCCGCTAAGCGGAGATTTCTTTTCCGATGATTTTTTAAAAGCGCGAACGAAGTTGTGCTTTACGCACTGCAAGCGAGCGCTCGGAAAAAAGGGCTGAAAAGCCGCCTTTTCGGTAATTAGTGATGAAGAATGGAATCTAATAATTAAAAGGAATAAAAAATCATGTTACTTGCAAAAACTTTCGGAGATACGGTCCTCGAGTTTTTAGCCAATCAGGGTTGGGACGTTTTGCTCGTTATCAGCATTATCGTAATAGCTTACGTAGGCATAAAGCTCATATCGTCCGTCCTCACAAAAATTCTCTACAAATCCAAAATAGACGGCTCCGCCATCGCGTTCTATATAGCGATAGTAAAAGTCTTCCTTTGGATTTTGGCGATTTTCGCGGTGGCGGACGTGTTGTCGATCCCCACGTCTTCCCTCGTCGTCGGATTATCCAGCGTTGCGCTGGCAATAGCCCTTGCTTTGAAAGACTCTCTTTCAAACCTCGCAAACGGCATTTTGATTATATACAATAAACCGTTTCGCCGCGGAGATCATATCGAAATAGACGGCGTAGACGGAGTTATAAAAAACATAAAACTGTTTACGACGGAGCTTGTTACCTACGATAACAGGCGAATCATTCTTCCGAACAGCAAGGTTGTAAACGGCACGATAATAAACAATACGTCCTTGGCGACAAGAAGAATCAGTCAGGTATACTCTGTAAGCTACGACGCCGATCCGGATCTCGTCGAAAAAGTTCTCAGAGAGTCGTACGAAAGCAACAAACTCGTCAACAGAAATCCGAAAGTAAGCGTTTATTTGAGCAGCCACGGAGAATCTGCCGTGAACTTTACCGTTAAATGCTGGACGGATACGGACGATTATTGGACGGTTTACAACGCCATGCCGAGAATTGTTTTCGATAATTTCGCAAAGAACGGCATTTCCATACCGTATAATCAGCTCGACGTTCATTTCGATTCGAACGCCTTTAACCCGACCGTTACGCACTCGGCCGAAAACAATTCAACAGGTTTATCCGCCGAAAAGACGGAAACGCCTCTCGCATACGGCAAATCTGCCGCCGATAGAAAAGAGGCGAACGGAACGACTTCGGAGGGACTCAATGAAAATGAAAATCTTTAAACGCTTTTTAGTTATCCTCTTAGTCCTTTTTGCTTCCGCGCTTTCTTTATCTTTTAAAACGAATGACGTGCTTGCCGAAATACTCGAACAGAACATGTTCGAAGTATCTTTCTCCTGCGAAGATTTCGACAATTCAAGCGGAAGCATCCTCGATAAATACACTTTTACCGTAAACAGAATAAACACGTCCTGGACTCTCACGGACGGCTTTTCCATCGAATACAGATTTACGTTTGACAGCGACTCATACTCCGGCGCTAATAATTCCGTTTCTTTTAACGCGGAAAAGAACGCCGAACTCGTTCACGTATTCAAAGCGACCGTTTGTCTTATGTTCGAAAGAGAAATCAAAGAAGAGCTCCCTCTCCCCTCGCTTCAACTTAAAAACGGAACGATTTACGAGGATCCGTCCGGCAAACCGGAAGAGCCCGTAGTAAACGAGCCGCCCGTTCTTTCGGATATCAATACCAAACTAACGGCAAATTACGATATCGACGGGCAAAACTATGCGAAATATCTGTTTACCATCGAGTTAATCGACGTGAACTTGGGAGATTTATACGGTTTATCCACCGAATGGACTTTCGACGGCGACGTGTTTACGTCGGAAAACAGCATTGAAATGACAACGGCTATCGATCCCGAAAAAGCGCATTCCGTTTCGGCAAAGACCTCTGTCGTAAGACTTTCCGACGGAAGCGTCGTATCGACTCTGAATATCCCCGTACGATATTATAAAGACGGAAAAATTCTTTTGAATTACATTGAAAAAAACGACGACTCGCTTGAAGCGTTGTTTCCGTTAAGTAAAGTAATATTGCCTGCTATCGCCGTTATTATGGCTGTTTTATATTATTTCTATTTCAGAAAAGAGCATATGTCCGGCGGTCTGGATTTGACTATCGACCGACTTTCGAATATACTCGGAACGAGTTCCGAAATAGAAAAAATCATGAACAACGCGAATCTCGGAGAAAAGAAAAAACTCGCCGCTTTGAGATCGGTTTACAGAACCGTAAAACTCGACCTGAACGGCACGCTTACCATGCTTAAGTCTTCCGCACTCGAAGCGGACGTTTCTTTAAACACCAACTATGCAGTGGAGCTTTTGTCCGACGCAGCGGAATTTATGAACGTCGATTACAAACAATATTCGCTCGAGGAATTGAATAATCGCCTTGAAGAACTCCTGAGCAAGCATATTGCTCCGGCCGTAGCCGCCTGCAAGCAAATAGTAGCGACAAATAAAAGAAATTTAAAAAAATACGACCATTGATTTTTACATTGCGATTTTGCACCGATTGCGGCGCCCGAATAAAAAAAAGACAGTCTTTACGAAAAAGACTGTCTTTTTTATTTCATTATTCAAAAGAATCGATTTTCCATTCTCTTAACCATTCGATATAAGGAGTTCCGTCTTCCTTAAAACGTATCGGCAACCAGACGTAATCCGCTTCGCTCGTATTCTCGTCCGAAAACGAACTAAGCTCCGCCGCCTCGACTATTTTCTTCCCTTTTTCGGAAAACAATCCGTAAAAGACTTCTTCCATATCCGGTAAGTCTTCGGTCAAATCCGTCAGCCACCTGTCGCCTATCGCAATATACAAATCTTTTACGAACGGGTGTTTAAACACCGAAGAAAACTGCGTTTTGAAAGAATTACGATTTTTATCGTTTACGCAAATATCGCCTAAATCACGCCAGATTTCGAACAAATCGGTAATCTCGCTCGTTTTTGACGGATTCGGATAATAACCGGTCGTTCCCGAAGTAATTATAAATCTCCGCCCGTTCCTTTCGAAAAACGCCGGCGCTTCGCGCACGTAAGGCGGACATTCGGCTTTAAGCTCCGAAACGAAATTATCCGTAAGCCCGGTGTAGTCGTCCGTTAACTCCCTGCATATCATTTCGCTGTGAGGGTTTTCGTAAACGATATACGCTTTACCGTTTGCTTCGAATAAATCGAAATCTCCCGCATGGTGAGGCGAAGGGCTTATTTCCTTTAAAAAAGAGAACGAATGCAGGTCTTTGCCGACGCAGACCGAAAAAGAAGCGTCGGTAAAATCTCCGCGCGCGGTTTTAGCCCAAAGTACATACGTCTGCGTTTTTTTATTGAAAATAATATGCGGGCGATCCATAATGTTCCCGGGGTAAAAGGGATTGTTTACGTCGTCGCTTTCTTTCATCGCAAAACCTTCGTCTTTCCAATTATACAAATCGACGGAAGAATACAGTTTTACGCCGTGATGCCAAAAACGGCAAGGTTCGCCCGTGCTTCTGCCGGTAATCCCCTCTTTGTTTTCGCCGTACCACCAGAACTTTCCTTCGGCATACAAAATCGAACCGCCGTGAGCCTGTATACGTTTTCCGTTCGAGTCATACCACGTTTTTCCCGGTCTTATAGAATGATACATATTTATTCCCAACTAACAAAGAATTTTTTCTCGGTCGCGTTAAAAACATATAATCCGTTTTCCAAACAAAACCCGACCGACGAGTTTTTAATCGGCTTTTCCGAATATACAAGGCATTTCCCGGGTTCTTTTGTTTCGACGACGTCGCCCTCCGGCGTGCGTTCGACAAAAATAAACCCTGATGGGATATATTTTCCTTCCAACCCTATCCAGGCGCGTTTTTCTTCGACCGGAACGGCTACAAACAACTCGGCTTCGATAAATCCGAGGCTCGTTTGTATCTCGTCGTCTTTGCCGAATACGCCTAAAAAGCCTCTTTCGTCCGAATATACCGCAAATTTTTCCGTTTTGCTTTCCGCCGCGGGCGGTATTTCGGAAATCGTAAAGAAATCCTCTATTTTTTCCTCGTCGTCGTTAAGCGAGCAGTTGTAAACGGCAAGCAGGTAATTTCCTTTCAATTCGTTAAACTGCATGAAAAGTTTTCTTTCTTCATATATGTTTACGAACAAACTTCTTTTCGTCGGTTTTGCGTACGTGTCGCACACGGGTACAAAACCGTCGGAAGAGGCAACCGAACGTAAAACGTCGAAATTTTCTTTATAAATTTCATCAGAACCATAAATCGGTCCGCCGGAAATTGCCCGGTTTACAGCGTGGAACTTACCGCCTTTCCCTCCGCTCTGAAACATATCGTAATCGCAGACGAAGAACTCTCCGAGCCACAGAGAATTATGCGCGTTAAAGAAAACGTGCGGCCCGTAAGTGGAAAGTTTGTCGGGCATATAGTCCTTGCACGTTCTCACAAGCGAAAGCTCCCCTGAATTATAGAAAAAATCAAGACTTTCGCAAGAACAACAAATTGCTTTTCCGGACATATATTTTCCGACGGCGGCGTCTATTTGCTTTGCGTATTTCTTCATAATCTCCAACCGCCCGCCGTTATCCTCTCCGAATAATTCCAGCCAGCCTATAGCGTCTATCTTCGTTCCGTCCACGCCTTCTTCTTTTAAATACGAATAGAACGCGTCGTAAAAACTCTCGAGGCTTTCGACCGGATACAGACATTCGTCGCCCGTAATATTTACGGGGTAAAAATCTTCGCCCGTTGTATTGACTCCGCAAACATAATTGGCTTTTTTGCCGTTTATGTCTCCGTTGCGGTTGAATATGCTTTCTTTTACGGGGAATCCGAGCTTTCTGTCTATGCCCGTCCAGTACCCGTAAAACGTATGCCATAGAAGCACATAATCGATGCCGTAAACCTTTTTTACATTTTCTATAAACTTTTTAAAGCCGCCCGAAAATTTTTTTTCGTCGGGAACGAAAGACATCATTTTCCCGTCTTTCGTTTTCATCCAACCGTCGTCGATTATAATATATCCCGCGCTTAATCCGTTATCTTTCCAATTCTTTAAAAGGTCGGAAAGAACGCTTTCTCCTATATTATCATGAAAAGCGTTATATGTACAGAACCCGAGCCTGTTAAAATAGTCCGGGCGACGTTTTTCGGATAAAAGCCTGAGATTCTCAAAATGCGAGGCGAGCGTTTTCGCCGCTAAAGAAAACAGCGCGTAAACGTCTTCTCCCGAAATCGTATACACCGCGCACAGCTCCTCGGATTTTTCAAAAGAGTCTGCCTTTCCGTTATCGGCATGCAAATACAAGGCTCCGTCGTTTCCCGAAAACCAGCAAGAATACCCGCCGTCCGTCAACGCGTAATAAAGCGAAAAAAAGCCGTCCTTTTCAGTCAGCATAAACAACGTTTTTTCGGGAAGCTTTTGCGCCGCAGGCAACGCCAACGCATCCATAAAACAGGCGTTGCAACGGTAAATACAAACCACCCTGTCGACGTCCAATACGCCGATTTTCGTTGCGTTCTTCCTCGCCCTAACCCATAGAAACTCTCCGTTTTCTGTCTTTTCTCTTCTTATTACGCTTGTACCGGCGATTAACATGTTTTCCCTTTAAATTCTGTTCGGAGCGAAAATTTTTCGCATCAACGCAAATCGTTCCCGCTCATACAAAACTTCATTATTTAATTATTTTTATTGCGCAACCGCATTTAATTATTTTTATTGCGCAACCGCAGCGACAACCGGCTATTTGCCGATATTGTTTTTTGTAGTTTTTTCGTATTACTTTGGTGGCAGAGGTAATGGAGTCAGGACCGAAGGAACTATCTTCTATAACCGTTCCGACTCTCGTAATTTGCGGAACGAAAGATATGATACGAAACGACCACACGAAGCTTATTGCATGCAGCATCCCGGGCGCGGTGTTGAAAATAATAAAATGGGATCACTTTATAGCGAACAAACAAGCCGAAGAGTTCAATAGAGCCGTAGCCGAATTTTTAGAAACGATTTGAAATTCGCGTAAACGCAAAAACTCTCGTTTTTGTGCGATATAGGGCACTTTTTAAGGTTAGTCTTCGGAATATTTCGAGTAGGGAAACTCGAGCCCCAAATCTTTATACTTGTCTTCGCACATTTTGCGGAACGGGAGATATTTAACCCGTTTAACGCATTTGTGCCCGGCAAGTTTTTTTATTATGGATTTTTTCTCTTCCCCGCAATTCAGTTCGGGAACGAGTACGTTCGTCAGAACGACGGTTTTTTCGAGCATGTCGCATTCAGCTAAAAAAGTTTCGTAAACGTTCACGTCTTCCGTTTCCTGATTTTTCACGTCTACGATAAACGAGTCCGCCGCGGCAATCAATTCGCTGTCCGCGATATGTCCGTTCGTTTCGATAATAACGTTTATGCCAGCCTCTCGCAGTAATTTTATGAGCTTAAGACAAAAATCTTTTTGAATGAACGGCTCCCCTCCCGAAAGGGTGACGCCGCCGCGTTTTATGTACGCGCGGTAACGGACGCAGCGACTGAAAACCTCGAACGGAGTTGCTTCCTTTCCTCGTTTGTAGAGGGTTTCGGGGTTGTGGCAGAAACCACAGCGAAGATTGCAGCCGCTTAAAAAAACCACGACGCGCAGTCCGTCTCCGTCCACCCCCGAACCGCAATATACGGAATCGATAAATCCTTTACATTCTTCCATGATAGGTACGTTTTAAAACTTCGAGCTGATGCGCCCGGCTGAGTTTGTGAAAATTCACCGCATATCCGGAAACTCTTATCGTAATGTTCGGATAGAGTTCGGGGTGGTCCATTGCTTCTTTTAATTTTTCTCGGTCGATAACGTTTACGTTGAGGTGATGCGCTCCCTGCGCGAAATATCCGTCGAGCATATCGACAAGGTTTTTTATTCGCTGATTTTCGTCCTCTCCGAGTGCGGACGGAATAATCGAAAACGTGTTGGAAATACCGTCGCGGCAGCAATCGTAAGGGATTTTAGCCACGGAGTTGAGCGAAGCGAGCGCGCCGCTTAAGTCGCGGTTGTGCATGGGGTTCGCGCCCGGAGCAAACGGTTCGCCGGACTTTCTTCCGTCGGGAGTCGCTCCCGTCTTTTTGCCGTAAACGACGTTCGACGTAATCGTCAGTACGGAAAGAGTGTGTTTCGCTCCTCTGTACGCGGGCGTATTTTTGAGTTCGTTTGAAAAGTCTTTCAATATTTTAACGGCTATTTCGTCCGCGCGGTCGTCGTCGTTGCCGTACTTAGGGAAATCTCCTTCGATATCGAAATCCGTTATAAGTCCGTTGTCGCCGTATACGGGCGTAACGGAGGCGTATTTTATAGCCGAAAGTGAGTCCGTTATAACCGAAAGCCCCGCGACGCCGCACGCGAGGAAACGTTCGACCTCGCTGTCGTGAAGCGCCATCTGAATTTTTTCGTAGGCGTATTTGTCGTGCATATAATGAATTACGTTAAGCGTGTTGACGTAAAGCCTGCACAGCCATTTTTCGTATTTCGAAAAAGCCGCGATAACTTCGTCGTAATCGAGCTTGCCTTCGAATTTTTTTCCTTCGGGCGCAACCTGAATGCCGTAGCGCTCGTCTTTGCCTCCGTTGAGAGTGAAAAGCAAAAGTTTCGCAAGATTGCATCTCGCGCCGAAGAATTGCATTTGCTTGCCTACTTTCATTGCGGAAACGCAGCATGCAATCGCGTAATCGTCGCCGTAAACGGGGCGCATTATATCGTCGTTCTCGTATTGAATCGAGTCGGTGTCTACCGATACTTTCGCACAGAATTCCTTGAATCCCTCGGGAAATCTTTCCGACCATAAAACAGTAAGGTTCGGTTCGGGCGCCGCGCCGAGATTGTAAAGGGTGTTCAGTATGCGGAAGGAAGTTTTAGTTACGAGCGTTCTGCCGTCATTACCCATCCCGCCGACGGATTCCGTCGTCCAGGTGGGATCGCCGCCGAATAAATCGTTGTATTCGGCAGTGCGAAGCTGGCGTGTAAGGCGAAGTTTTATGACGAAATCGTCTATAAGCTCCTGTGCTTCTTCCTCGGTAAGAACACCGTTTTTTTCGTCGCGCTCGATATAAATATCGAAGAACGTAGAAACTCTTCCGAGGCTCATAGCCGCGCCGTTTTGTTCTTTTATTGCCGCAAGATAGCCGAAATAAGTCCATTGAATCGCTTCGCGCGCGGTCGTTGCGGGCAAAGAAATATCGTAGCCGTATATTTCAGCCATTTTTTTAAGGTCTTTAAGGGCTTCTATCTGATCGTGAAGTTCTTCTATCGCACGGATATTGCTCTCTGTCATATCGTTAAGCCCGTAAGCTTTTTTGTCCTCTTCTTTTTTCGCTATAAGAAAATCGACGCCGTAAAGCGCAACGCGGCGGTAGTCGCCTATTATTCTGCCTCTGCCGTAAACGTCGGGAAGCCCGGTGAGAAGTCCTACGTGTCTTGCCGCTCGCATCTCTTCGGTGTAGACGGCAAAAACCCCGTCGTTATGCGTGGTTTTGTATTTGAATTCGTCCTCGATTTTATCCGAAACTTTGTAGCCGTAAGCCTGGCAAGCACTCCTCGCCATTCTCATTCCTCCGAACGGGTTCAATCCGCGTTTGAGCGGTTCGTCCGTCTGAAGCCCTAATATAAGTTCGAGGTCTTTATTTATATATCCCGCGGGGTATTCGGTAAGTCCGGAAACTCTTTCCGTGTCCACGTCGAGCACGCCGCCGTTGTCGCGTTCGCGTTTTAACAGGTCGTTTACGTCTTTCATCAGGGCATTTGTTCTCGCCGTCGCTCCTTTAAGGAAGCTTTTGTCGCCCTCATACGGGGTGTAATTGTTTTGTATAAAATCTCTTACGTCGATTGCGGTTTCGTAATAACCTCCTTTAAAGCCTTTCCATGCGTCTTTCATTAATATCGTACTCCTTTAATATCGTATTCCTTTGCTTTGTATATTTTCTAATTAAATATTATACCATAGCTTGGCGAAAATAGCTATCGAAACGGCGTCGTTTTTGTTTTTGGTAATAAAAAAGGACGAGCAACGCTCGCCCCATGCTGATATTCGGTTGAAATTATTGTTTTTTATCAAGCTTAATGCCGACAACGTAAGTTCTTCCTTTGAATGCGTAAGGATAATCGCCGTCGCCGCTCGCGCAGTAAAGGTATATCGGCTCGCCGTTTTCGTCGAACAGCAAGGACGGGCGCTCGAGGTTGCATTGCGTGTTTTTTCTTCCGTCTTCCCATACAACGCTGCGCGAATACGCTTTCGGGTTCTCGCCCGTTTGGAAGTGAATGCAATCGTCGCTTTCCGCATAGAAGCCCGCGCCCCATTCGCCGGTTATGCCGTTCGAACCGTTTTTCGAATCGTCTTTTGCGAGCATGCAGAATTTTTTGCGCTTTTCGTCATACCATAAAAACGGATCTTCTATATGTTTGTCCGTATCCGTAAATTCGAGTATGGGGCTGTCAGTAAGGCGGGTAAAGTCTCCGTCCGGCTTATCCGCAACCGCAATGCCGAGCTGAAGAGGGTATCCGTAGCCGCGGCGGGATTTGTAAATCATATATGTTTTTCCGTCCGGCAAAATTACTACGGACGGGTTCGTGGTTATCGTACAATCCCAATGAGAGCAATCTCTCGGGAGTAAAAGGGGCTTGTCCGAACGCACGAATTTGCCGTTTATATCGTCTGCAACGGCAACGCCTATTCTTTTTCTGTTCCAAGTTTCGAGCGCGTAAAACTCGTTTACGGGGCTGCCGTCCGAAGGAATTTCTCCGCCGTAAGTCGAACCCATATAGTAGAGGTAATATTTGCCGTTCCAATACTTTATACACGTATTGTGGGTGTTCATTCCGTCGAAAAACTCTCTGCCTCTGCGGGGGAGAACGACGTTTCGGAATTTGAATTCTCCGTCCGGAGTATCCGATACGAAGTGAGCTATTTCGCTGTTGAAAAGCCACTGCCAACCGAAGCCGAGTTCTTCCTTCCAGCGAGAAGCGAACATATGATATTTGCCCCCGGCTTTTATGACCGAAGAATCCCAGACGTAATATCCGTCGAGTTTGAGTGCCGTGTGCGTTTTTCCCTGAATGTATCCGAATTCTTTTTCCATAGAAATTCTATTTTTCCTGGTTGTTTTTGATTAAAAATCAGCGTTTGCTCCGCGAAATAGAGGCTTTATCGCAAGAATCGAGTTCTTCGGAAATATCGCGTTTGCCTTTGAACGGGAAGATAAAACTCGATTTTTCTTTAAGCTTTTCGGCGCGCTGTCTGATGGTGAATTTAAGCTCTTCGAGTTTGACGACGACTTTTTTGTCGCTTGCCCATTTTCTTATTCTCGTAACCACATGGAAGGAATAGCAAACGTCCACTACGAACACGCCGAAATACATTCCGACGAAGAACGAGTATATCGGGTTTGCGTCAATCCACTCGGCAGCGCGTAAAATGAAGTCGTTAAGAAACAAATAATACACCGCGGCGATAAGCGCCCAGAACACCGTGAACAGAGGACAGATTATGCCCTGAATGTTGCCCGGGCGGTTGGAATAATCCCACAGCTTGACCTTTAAGCCTTTTATAAAAATCAAGCCGGTTATATATTCGACTAATGTGAGCGCAATCGTTAAAAGAAGAACCTCCACGATGCTTCTCAACGTTTCGGATTCTATAAACGAAAAATCTATTAAGCAGAACGAAAATAAAAGTATCACGCCTATCCCGTACAAAGGAAGGCAGGGCCCTACAAGAAAGCCGGGGTTAATCCATTTTTTATGTACGATTCTTCTGAAAATAAGCTCGATACACCAACCGAGCGAGCCGCCGATAATGAAAATAAGCGTTAATGCCGTAAATACTCTCATTTGTGTCTTCTCTCTTTGATTTTTTGAACCGACGGGCGAAATTTTAGTCGCCCCCCGAAACGTTCGTCGCTTTCTATTATAGCGATTTAAGGGAAAAAAGCAACCTTTTTGCAGTATAAAACGAGAGGGCGAGCTTTAACGCTATCGCTACCCGCTAAGAATTATTATAATGTTACGAATGATGATTTTTTAAAAGCGCGAACGAAGCTGTGCTTTACGCACTGCAAGCGAGCGCTCGGAAAAAAGGGCTGAAAAGCCGCCTTTTCGGTAATTAGTGATGAAGAATGGAATCCCTATGGTTAAAAAAGCAAAAAGCCCCCTAAATCGCGCATTATCGGCGTTTTTTACGATAATTGCGAAAGCAAGGAGGCTTTTAAAGAGCTGCTTTTTGTTTGAATGCCGGGCGAAATAATTATCGTCGCAATTCTTTCTCGAATGCTAAAATCGGCATTGCGCCCGCGCCTTTTAAGGCGTTACTTTTTCTGTTGTTTGCACCAGATTTTCATAACGAGCTTGTGCGGAAGAATTTTGGTGAGAAAAACCTGAAATCTTACGGAAGCTCCGGGAACGCATACGTCTTTGCCTTTTTTCATATCCTTTAAGGCTCTTTCCACAACTTCTTCGGGCGTGAAATAGCGATTGTAATAGGTGATAACGCTGTCGTTTGTAACGGCGCGGTCGAAAAATTCCGTTTTAACCCAACCGGGGCAAACCGCCATCACTTTGATATTTTTCTTTTTGAGTTCCACGTTTAACGCCCTCGAAAAGCTTAAAACAAACGCTTTCGTCGCACCGTAAACGTTTATATACGGCACGGGTTGAAACGCGGAAAGCGAGTCGAGCTGATAAATTTCTCCGCCGCTTACAATGTACGGAAGGCAAACTTTCGTCATTCCGACGTAAGCCTTGCAGTTCAAATCTATCATTCCGTAGTCGTCTTTGAGGTCTATGTTTTCAAAACTCTCGAATTTGCCGTAGCCGCTCGCGTTTACAAGAGTTTGAATTTCCGGCTTTTCGGTTTTTAGAAGTTCCGCGAAATTTTCTATCGATTTAACGTCTGTTAAATCCATCGGAACAGGTCTTATTTTTGCGCGCGTTTTTTCAGCCAAAGCTTCGAGTCTGTCGCGCCTTCTTGCTATAACCCATATTTCGTCGTACTTCGTTTGCTTATCCAAAGCGTACACGAACTCTCTTCCCATACCGGACGACGCGCCCGATATTACCGCAATCTTCATATCGTTTCCTCCTGTTCTTATATGTGTTAAAATATAAAAAGTGCCCTTTTTCTCGTAAAAACGGCACTTTTTCTGTTGTTAAATTACTCTTACGCCCTTTCTTTTGAACTCTTGTCTGAGCTCTTGGGGAAAGAATTCGTCCACGACGAGCACGTCGATGTTTTCGATTTTCGCAAACGTGTACGAGAGAGTTTTGTCGAGTTTGCTGCTGTCGAGAAGCATTATTCGCTTAGCAGCTCTGCTTATTACGTAAGACTTAAGCTCCGCTTCTTCTCTTATCGCGCAGGAGAACCCGTCTTTGTAGGAGTATGCGGAAGTTGCCATAATCGCGACGTCTATATTTACGTTGGAGAGGAAAACCTCCGCGCGTCTTCCGCACGTAGCCTGATTATGCTTTGAGAATTCTCCGCCCACGAGAAAAACGGACGGATTGTTTTTGCCCGTGAGTTCTTCGGCTATGTTAATACCGTTTGTTATTATGCGATAGTTTTTATCGGGAAGCTCTCTTGCGAAAAAGGTCGTTGTGGATCCTCCGTCGATAAATACGGTTTTATCTTCTTCCAGAAGGGTGACCGCTTTTTCCGCTATGTTTTGTTTTTCGAAGATGTGGAGATTTGCTCTGTTTACGACCGCGCCCTCGTTGTAACGGGTTATTTCGGTGAGTGAAACCGCTCCGTTTTTAACGCGCAAAATGCTGCCGCTTTCTTCAAGCTCTTCGAGATCTCTCCTGATGGTCATTGTGGAAACGTTCGGAAACTTTTCGCACAACTCCGTATAAGTCATTTTTCCGTTAATATCCAGAAAGAGTTGAATTTGTTTTTTTCTTTCTTTTTTACCTATGCTCATAATTCCTGCCGCCTTTTTAAAGTTAGACTTAATTCATCAACCCCTAAAGCCATATATAATTATACCACAAACCAACACAAATTCAACACGAATTGTAAATTTTTAGCATTATTTCATAATCGGCTGTTTTTTGGCGTTTTTGGAGGCTAATTTTTACACAAATTACAAAAAACAAGCCTCAATTTCCGTTTTTTCTCTTTATCGAGGTGCAAAAACGCTCCGAATGTGTTAAAATAGTTATTAGAAGAATTATCCGTCCGCGCAAGGAGCTATTTGTGCTTGACAGGCGTTGCGGACAAAGCACAACAAAGGAGCGACAAAGTGGGTTTTACCGAAAAGATAAAAGACGAATTTGTACAGGGCACAATTAAAAATAAAACGATAAAGCAGATCTTCGCCTATTTCGGAGCGAAGAAATCGTTCGAAAAGGACGCGGTAAGAGCCTCGCTGAACGCCCTCGAAAAAGAAGGATTTTTATTCCGCGACGGCGACAGGTATACGCTGTTTTCGGAAGCGAATCTCATAAAGGGAGTAATCAGAGGTCACGAGAAAGGGTTTGCTTTTTTCACTCCTCTTCGGGATGAGACTTCTTCGGGAGCGGAGCCGGGAGATTTGTTTATTCCTCCGCACGCTCTTTCGGGCGCGCACGACGGCGACGAGGTGTACGCGAGAAAAGTCGTTTCCGATCGCGGCAGTTCGGACGAGGGCGAAGTGGTGTTTATTTCTAAAAGGCTTACGAAGCTTGTGGGCACCTATCAGGCGGAAAGAACTTACGGTTTTGTTATTCCGGACAGAAAGGGCTACGGCGACGATATTTTCGTCACTTTTAAAAATGCGCACGGAGCGGCGACGGGCGACAAAGTTACCGTTAAAATACTGTCGTTCCCTGTCGGCAAATCGCCCGAAGGTGAAGTTACGGAAATTTTAGGCAAAAAATACGACCTCGACGCGCTCGAAAAAGCCATTATCGAAGAAAACAATATTCCGAGCGAGTTCCCTGAAGCCGTAACCGCATTCGTTCGAAAACATATAGGCGAAACCGTTTCTTTTCAAGACGCCGAAAATCGCGAGGATTTCAGGGGCGAGCAAATTATAACGATAGACGGTGAATCCGCGAAAGACCTCGACGACGCTATTTCTCTGAAAGTTCTCGGAAGCGGGAATTTTTTGCTCGGCGTGCATATTGCGGACGTTTCGCATTACGTTCCCGAAGGCAGCGTGCTCGATAAAGAAGCTTTGAAGCGCGGTACCAGCGTGTATTTTCCGAATTTTGTAATTCCGATGCTTCCGAAAGAGCTTTCGAACGGCATTTGCTCTTTAAACGAGGGCGTTGACAGATTAACCCTCTCGTGTATAATGGAAATAGACGGGAGAGGCGAAGTCGTCGACAGAAGAATTACCCGAGGCGTAATAAAATCTTCACACAGAATGACTTACGACGCGGTCGACGCCATTCTCGAGGGCGACGAGGAACTCGTAAAGCAATATTCCGATATACTGCCGCTAATAGAGAATATGTCTCGACTTGCTAAAATTTTAATAAAAAAACGCGACGAGAGAGGCAGCGTAGACTTAGACGTGAAAGACGCGGATATTTATATGAACGCTCGCGGCGAAATCGTAATTACCCCCCTAAATCGCACGTTATCGCACAGAATTATAGAAGAATTTATGATTATCGCCAACGAAACCGCCGCAGAATACGCGAGGTTTACAGAGATACCGTTTTTGTTCAGAGTACACGATTCTCCGTCGGGAGAAAAGCTCGAGGAGTTTAAAACGTTTCTTAAAAATCTCGGCATAAACGTAAAGTGGAGCAAGTCGGGCGCGTACTCCGGCGACTTTGCCTCCATTTTAGAAAAGTTGAAAGATTCGCCTCTGTATAGCATTGTAAATCGAGTAATGCTCCGCAGTATGAGCAAGGCGAAATACAGCCCGGAAAACATCGGGCACTTCGGTCTTGCGAGCGAGTGCTACTGCCATTTCACTTCTCCGATCAGGCGGTATCCGGATATAATAGTTCACCGTGCTTTAACGTATCTGGCAGACGGCAGAATAGGCGAATGGATTGATAAATATTCCCCGATAATAGCTGAAATAGGCAGGATTACCTCCGAATGCGAACGTCGTGCGGACGAAGCCGAGCGTGCCGCGGATGACATTTTCAAGGGCAGATATATGAAGCAATTCATAGGCGAGGAAACGGAAGGAATCGTAAGCGGAGTAACCGGCTTCGGTGTGTTCGTGGAACTCGAAAACACGGTGGAGGGGCTTATAAAGCTCGATACGCTTCCCGCGGGGAACTACGATTTCGACAAAACGAATCATACGCTTTCTTCTAAAAAACTGTCGTTTAAGCTCGGTGAAAGGGTTTTTGTGAGAGTCGCGGGCGTAGAGTCTATGACCGGAAAAATACAATTTTTGTTTATAGGCAAGCCGTAAAAATCATATCGGCACGGTAAATGAATACAAACGGCTCGCCGCTTCCTTTTTCAACGTAATTGTCCATTTTCTTTTCCTCTGCAAAAAACACTCGTACGCATAATCTCCGAGTATGAGTATAAGCCTATTATAACCGAAATTTCAAAATAAATCAAACCCGCCGCAAATAAACAAACAAAGCCTAGGGATTCCATTCTTCATCACTAATTACCGAAAAGGCGGCTTTTCAGCCCTTTTTTCCGAGCGCTCGCTTGCAGTGCGTAAAGCACAGCTTCGTTCGCGCTCTTAAAAAATCATCTGAAAATACGCTCTTTTCGGCGCAAAGCGTTTTTGCAAAAAAGAAATCGCCGCTTAGCGGCATACGTTTTTGCAAGGCAAACGACCGAAATTGTACTAAACGTACTATAAGAGAGTTTTACACGGCAAAAACCGATTTATTGCCGCAAAAATAGTTAGTGATAAGGAATAGAATCCCTGTCGATATTATTTCATAAAAACAAAAAAGCCCGAAACTCACTTCCGATTAAAAGCAAGTTCCGGACTTAAAGTGGTGGGGACGAATAGGCTCGAACTATCGACCTCTTGCATGTCAAGCAAGCGCTCTGACCAACTGGGCTACGCCCCCGTACCATATTATTCTATCAAATTTTGAATTTCTTTTCAAGCGTTTTGCATATACAAATTCACTTTTTATTTCAACTTATACAAATCGAACGCTTTTCCAAGTCTTTTTAAGCTAAGTTTACTCTTTTTCAGGCTCTCCGTCGTTTTTTCTGTAAAAGCAGAAATACTCCATCAACGCAACAAGAGTTTTAGCGTCTTTAATTTCGCCGCGGGCAATCATTTTTACGACCTCCTCGGCTTTTATCGCCTTTACCGAAAGAAATTCGTCTTCGTCGAGATGCGCGGAAGTTTTTTCAAGCTCGGTTGCGAGAAATAAGTACAGCCTCTCGTCCGTATATGCGGGCGAAGGATAAACCTCGCACAGAAATTTTAACTTTCCGGTTTTAAAACCGGTTTCCTCTTCAAGTTCTCTCTTTGCGGTAATTACGGGGTTCTCTCCGTTTTCGCGTTTGCCGGCGGGAAGCTCGAGAACGTATTCGCGATACGGATATCTGAACTGCTCCACAAACAGAATTCCGTCCTCGGTTTCGGCTACTATAGCCGCGCCGCCGCGATGTTCCACGTATTCTCTGACAGAAGTCTTTCCGTTCTCGAGAAGAACTTCGTCCACATTGACTTTAAGCAATTTTCCGTCAAAAACGGTCTTGCCCGATTTTCTTATTTCAGCGGGTTTCTTATTCATTGATTACACCGTGATCTATTAAAAGTTCTTCCACTTCCGAGAAGTGAAGTTTAATCTTTTTTAAGTGCAAATGCACGTATTTATACGCGATAAAGAGGGTTTTTATGTTTTTTATCTCGTAATTCGCAACTGCGGAAATGAACGCGTCGAGCACGCAAAGCATATCGCGGCTCGCTCCGTCGCTCGCGCCCGAATACAAAATATTCCGCCTGTCGTCTTCCAAAAAAGCTCTAAGCCCCATAAGGTACTGTTTGTCTATATCGTAGGCTTTTCCTTCCGGAGAAGCCGCCCTGCGGTCGCGTATTTCCTTTGCGCTGATAACCGTTTCGGCAAGCGTTTTTACCGTGTTCTTAAACGGCACTACGAGCATATTTATAAAACAGTTGTAGTTCTCGTGAGAAACGTCCTTACCGGGGAAATAGCTCGCAAGAAACTTACTGAAATCGATTTCGCCCTCGGCAATTTCCTTTAAAACGTAAAAACACAGAGCGACGACCTGCTTCGGTTTTTCCGGCATCGTAAAACTGCCCGTTCCCACGCTGTCGCCCGCTACGAAATATTTCGCTTTGAGCGTCTCCGGAGATTCGCCCTCGCAACAATGCTCGAAAATTTCGAAAAGAAGCCTCGAAGAGGATACCGTGATAAGCATTTCCTCTATTTTTTTCGAAGCGAAAAGGTAGTTGCCGGCTATAACTCCGTCCGCTTTTTCTATGAACTTTTTAAGTGATTGTTCCCTCGTAACCATAAAAACGCTCCTCCGCATGCGGTTTTTACTTTAACCGAACGCGATTTTACAAAGTGGGCAGACGAACGCCGCGCACCGGAACGAAGCCTTTTTTCATTCCTCCGCAAGCCCGTTGTCTATTTTGCCGAATGCGATATTTAATATATTTTAACACAAATCCGAACTTTTTTCAATCGTTTAAAAAGCAAACGGAAGGTTTTTATGCGCAAAATCCTCTTTCTCAGCCGAAAAAGCTTCGCTTTGCCGCCGCTCGAATAGTGCCCTATTAGTGCAAAGTGCCACAATCGGTTGTTTTTTAATAAAAATTTACAAAAAACTCTTGATTTTCGGGAAATGTTAGAGTATAATATATCTACTTATCGGGGGGACGGATTTTAAACGGATAAAAGCAGCGATAATTCTGCCGGAAAACAGACGTAAAAACTCTTTCCGAAAGCAAAAAAAATCAGAATATGGGAGGATTCCTTTTTATGAAATCTATTCAAATTTCTCTTCAGATGGCAAGTTCCGTTAAAGAATTCGTAAACATAGTTCAAAAGTACGCTTTTGAAATCGATTTGAGATGCGACAGATACGTTGTAGACGCGAAATCCATTCTCGGCATTTTCAGCCTTGACCTTTCGAAACCCATCAACGTAGAGATTCATTCGGACGATTGCGAAGAACTCATTAAAGAACTTAAACCTTTTCAGGTATAATTATTACGGCTCCGTAGGCTAACCGATTTTAACCGTTCTGCCTTTGGGGCAAGGACGGTTTTCGGCATGCAACAGCAAGTCAAGGGCGAGGCTCTTTTAAACAAATTAATATTGCTTTTTGTTTTTGATAAAATGGAAGCTCCGCTGTCGGAAAGCACCATACTCGATATGTGCACGTCCAGTAATTCGTGGATGTCGTATATGGATTGCAAACCCATAATCGGGCAACTCGTCGACTGCGGTTTTATCTACAATATCAACACAAGCGGAGAGCCTATGTACATGATTACTTCGGACGGGAGAATGTGCCTTGCGAATTACTTCGTCAAGATCCCCACAAGCACCCGCGAAGAAATCGCGATGTTTGTAAAAAACAATCGCAATAAGTACCGCAAAAAACAAGAGTGTTTTGCTGATTATTTTATGAATAAAGACGGCACCTACACCGTTCACCTGAAAATCATCGAGCCGGCTCAACCTTTGTTAGAGCTGAAATTCGTCGTTCCGTCCCGCCAGACGGCAAAAAGCGTTTACCGCAGCTGGGAGGACAAAGCAGCGGATTTCTACGCGCTCATTTACGAAAACCTTGTAGATTAGGAGGTCGTTTACTACAATGAACACTTATATGACAAAAGGAACTTGCTCGCGTCAGATTCTGTTCGACGTGACGGAGGATCGTCGCCTTATCAACGTCAAATTCATCGGCGGTTGCAGCGGAAACCTTCAGGCAATTTCGCGTTTGGTAAACGGAAAAGACATAGACGAAGTTATCGCCACCCTTAAAGGCATTAAATGCCAGGCGGATACGTCCTGCGGAGATCAGCTTGCAAGGGCGTTAATCGAATACAAAGCAAAAAAGGGTTGGGATTGATTTTTCCGTTCCGACATACCGTTTTTCTGTTTAAAAACAGGCGCTTCCTTTTGCAGGAAACGCCATTTTTTATGCGATTTAAGACACTTTTATATTTTAAAACGGTTTCCGTTCCGATTTTTTCGCACGCTTGTTTTACCCTGATCGGCGGCTAAGACATTGCGAATTCCGCTTGGGCGTCTTTCCCTTCAACCGACTTTACGTTGAATACTCTTTTCTCGTCTGTAGCGGTCGTTATTCCCGAGCCGTGAATAGTCTTTTTCGTCACCGGCCACAAAATATGAGCTGTGGTCATTTTTATCGCGCTGCCGTCGGAAAGCGTAAAAGTCGTTTGCATAATCCCCTTGCCGTAAGAACGGAAAACGGTTTCCTCCTCGCCTGCCGAATTAACGGCAACGGAATCCGCAAGCACTATTTTAACGATGTTTTTATTATACTTTTCGTCGTAGTCGAGTATCGCTCCGGCGAGCGCCTCGGAAGCGGACGCGCTCCCGGAATCCATAAGCAGAGCGATGCTTTCGAAAGCGAAATCGTCGTATCTGTTCGCGCTTTTAGGCGCGCAAAAAGTGTAGCTGCTTTTTGTGTAACGAGCTATCGACGTCGGCTGTCCGGATTTTCCGGGGCAGAAAAACCTCGAAATTCCGCAAAAAACGTTCATATACCCTCCGCCGTTTTTGCGAAGGTCAAGAACGACTTTTTTAATTCCGTTCTCCTTCATCTTTTCAAGGGCTTTTTCCATCTGATTTTCGGCTTCTCCGTAAAACGACGAGAATTTTATATACGCGTAGCCCTCTTTTACGTCTACGGGAAGCGTATAACCAAGCTCTTCAAGCTGCCATACGCCCCTGTTAAGAGTAAGTCCGTAGCTGCCGGAAAAATCCTTATACCAAACATAAGACTCTACGTAATCGCTCTTTTTTACCGCATACTCGGCTATATTTTCGCCGTTTTTTATCCTAACGAAAAACTCTTCGTCAAGCTCGAAATCCGAATAGATTTCGGAAAAATCTTCAAACTTCGCAACGACTTTATACTCGCTTTCGTCAGCGGCTTTTATGCCCACGATTTCGCCCGAAGTTATACCTGCTTTTTCCGCGGGGGAATTGCCCGCTACCGAATAAATTCTGTTCGTCCCCGTATAAAAACTTATCCCGAGTTTTCCCTTGTTTATGCCCTGATGGCGATCCTCCGTTTCCTTATATTCGCTCTCCGTATAATAAGTCGAGTATCTGTCGAGCGTGCCGCTGACCGCAGAAGATATAAACTTATCTCTGTCGAACTCGCCGTCGTAGTTGTCCTCTATAAGTTTAAGTATTTCGTCAAGCTTCGCAGCGGCCGGGTTCATAAACCATTCTCTCGATTTGAAGCCGAGGAAAAACGTGCCGCAAAGCAAAACGGCGGCAGCTACCGCAGCTATAACTCTCTTTGTTTTTACAGACAATTTTTTCATTTAACCCCCTTTTTCAAGCGTTATCGGCATATTTTTTAATTTTTTCCGGCAAAAATTCCGCTCCCTCAACCTAAAAGCTTTCCGAGAATTATAATCACGCGGAAGGTTACCGCGTCCGAAAAATTGCGTATGTTAAGCCCGGTTGCTTTTTCTATTTTGTCAAGCCTGTACATAAGCGTGTTTCTGTGCATAAACAGCTTTCTCGAAGTTTCGCTGACGTTAAGGCTGTTGTTTAAAAATTCTTCCGCCGTATTCAGCATATCGGGATCGGAAAATATTTCGCCCGAATCGTCCCCGCAAAGAATGCCGGAATACTCGCGAAGCTTAGCCCCGGGAATTTCCTCCAGCATCTTTATAAGCACGTATTCCTTATAATTATGCACCGAACCTTTGGAATTGAAAACCTCGCTCATTTTCAAAGCGGCGAGAGCCTGCCCGTACGAAACGGTTATGTCCTGAAGGTTTTTCACCGCCGCGCCCACGCCCATCGGAACGGTAGCTCCGAGCTCTTCGTAAAGAGAATGGCTAAGGTATTCGGCAAACTCGCCCGCGGATTGGTACTCTATATCGCTCGGAGAGTCTATAAATTTAACAAGCACTACGTTTCCGCCCCCGAAATCCATCGCCGTATCGAGCGAGTTAGAAAGATAACTGTCAAGAACGTTCATAACGTCGGAAGCGCGCCGAGCGCCCGCCTTAAGAACTATTACGTAGCTCGGCACTTCGGGAATATTGAACTTTACGAGGAATTTCTGAACCTGCAGGCGGGAACAGTCGCCCGTAACTATTTTTTTAAGATACTCTTTCAAACCGAGAGAAATATCCGCGCTGCCGGCGTTTTCGATAAGGCTCTGAATGAAAAAAGCGTAATTGCGCGAAGTTTTATCCGCGCCGTCTATAACCCCCACGTACTTTTCGCCGTGAACGTAAAAAATAAATCCGGTAGTCTTGTCCGTCGTATCCGAGAACACGTCGCCCTGCTTTAAAAGGGCGGGTTTAGAGTATTCGGCATAAGGAGTCGCGTCGATTTTTATGCCGGTATGGGTAGATATTTTCTTTAAGAACATATGCAATTCTTTGTCCATTGTTATGCTTTTCCCTCGTTTGAGAATTCTGTTTCGGAAACCCCGCCGATTTTCAAAAAACTTTACTGCTGAATTTCTTTGTGCAAAATGCACAAATATATTTTACAATTTTTTTCTCCCGATAGCAAGTTTTTTGGGTTAGTTTTCATCATTTTCTAATCATTGGCATAACTTTCGGAGTATATCGGGAGGGAAACCGGGCAAAATAAGTATCGAAGGAGGTAAAAAGCGCAAACGACTCGAAAGCGAAACGATTTCGCGATACTTAACGTTCGTTGCGCCAAAAAGACGAATTATGAAGACAAATAAAGTTAAAAACACAACTAAAAACGTAAAAAACAACTCTTCTCAGAATTCTCGCAAGACTACGGATTGCGGAACTAAAAACTGTAAGTAAGGAGAAGAAAATTGAAAAAGCGTAACAAAAAAAACGTCAAAGACAAACAGAATATGAAATCGGGCTTCGATCCGCTCGGCAGTTATACCGGTAATTATCTGCTCGGCAAAAACGAGGAGCCCGTTCAGGACGTAGACGACTTGTAATTTATAATTTAAAAAAACAAGCCGCATAATACGTCAAAAAATCAAAAGGCGAGGTAAAACATATGTGTGTTTTTATCCCGCTTTTGTTTTGCTCTTTTTTAGCGAACCGCTTACCGTTCGCCGTAAAAACGGGATTACGATATATTCCCACCCCGACAAGTAATTGACATTTATATAAATAGGTGATAAAATATTTAATCGGCAGATGGTCGTTGCGTTTTAACCTTCATTTAAAGTTAAACGGTAACGAAATTTCGCAAGGAGTCAATAATGCTGCAAGACGACAGAAGAGAAAAATACGTTTCGCCCCTTTCAACCCGCTACGCGAGCGACGAAATGCAATACGTTTTTTCGGACAAGTTTAAGTTTTCCACCTGGAGAAAGCTTTGGGTTGCGCTCGCCCGCGCGGAAAAAAATCTCGGTCTGGATATTACCGACGAGCAGATTTCCGAAATGGAGGCTAACGTTTACAATATAGATTTCGAAGTAGCCGAAGCTCGCGAAAGAGAAGTAAGGCACGACGTCATGTCCCACGTATACGCTTTCGGCAAGGTCTGCCCTAAGGCGGAACCTATAATTCACCTCGGCGCGACAAGCTGCTACGTAGGCGACAATACGGACGTAATAGTCCTTAAAGAGGCTTCGAAAATAATTCTTAAAAAGTGCGCGCAGGTCATAAGGAATTTAAGCGAATTCGCGGTAAAATACAAGGATATGCCATGCCTTGCGTATACTCACCTTCAGCCGGCGCAACTCACCACTGTAGGCAAACGCGCCACCCTCTGGGCTTACGATCTCGTTCAGGATGTGGAAGAACTCGAATTCCGGGTTTCAAAACTGAAACTCCTCGGGCAGAAAGGCACCACCGGCACGCAGGCAAGCTTTATGGAGCTTTTCGACGGCAACGCAAAAAAATGCGTAGAGCTTGAAAAACAGATAGCCGAAGAAATGGGCTTTGAAGAATGCGTACCCGTTTCGGGGCAGACTTACTCGAGAAAGGTGGACGCGTACTTCCTTTCCGCGCTTTCGGGAATAGCTCAAAGCGCGTATAAATTTTCCAACGACCTCCGCATTCTGCAGTCGTTCGAAGAAATGGAAGAGCCGTTCGAAAAGAACCAGATAGGCTCTTCGGCAATGCCTTACAAGAGAAATCCGATGAGGTCGGAGAGAATGTCTTCGCTCGCAAGGTACGTAATAATAGATTCTCTCAATCCCGCGTTTACGGCAGGCACTCAGTGGTTCGAAAGGACTCTCGACGACAGTGCGAACAAGCGTATTTCCGTGGCGGAAGCGTTCCTCGCGACGGACGCCATTCTGAATATCTATATGAACGTAACGGAGGGCTTGGTCGTTTACGACAGAGTTATCCGCCGCAGAGTTATGGAAAAACTGCCGTTTATGGCAACCGAAAACATTATGATGGACGCGGTTAACGCCGGCGGCGACAGGCAGGCTCTTCACGAAAAACTGAGAGTCGCTTCGCACGCGGCAGCACGCGCAGTCAAAACGGAAGGCAAACCAAACGACCTTATAGACAGAATCGCGTCAGACAAAGATTTCGGCGTAACGAAAGAAGAACTTCTTAAAAAACTCGATCCGTCTTTATACACGGGAAGGAGCGCTTCGCAGGTTACGGAGTTCGTCGAAAAAGTCGTACAACCCCTTCTCGAAAGATATTCGGAAGAAGTAAAGAGCGATTTAAAAGTATAGTAAATCTCGCGCGGCGGCAGTTTAAAAACAAAAAAGTGCCGTTTATCGCGCAAAAACAGCATAAAAATCAAAAAAATCGAACGAGTTACACCATCCGTCGCGGATTTAAACAAACTGCGCGCGGACAATAAATTTCAATTCAAAAAGATAATAAAATCGGCGCGAAAGCGCGGTAAGGAGATAATATGTTAACTTCGATAGTAGGTATCAACTGGGGCGACGAGGGAAAAGGCAGAATGGTTGACCTTCTCTCCGCCGACTACGACGTAGTAGTACGTTATCAGGGCGGCAACAACGCAGGACATACGGTCATCAACGAGAAAGGCAAATTCGTTCTCAACCTTATGCCGAGCGGCGTGCTTCGCGACACCGTTGTAAACGTTATGGGCAACGGCATGGTAATCGATTTGAAGCATCTTTGCGGCGAAATTGAAAGACTTACCGAGGCAGGAGTTTCCGTTTCCGAAAAGAATTTGAAAATTTCGGATAAAGCCGTAATCTGCATGCCTTATAACGTTCTTCAGGACTGCATGGAAGAAAACCGTCTTGCGGATAAAAAATTCGGCTCCACGAGAAGAGGTATCGGACCTATTTACGGCGATAAGTATTTGAAAAAAGCTCTCCGTATGGGCGAACTTTTCAATATGGACAAGATGAAGGCGCGTCTTAAAGATATCCTCGAATGGAAGAATCTTACCGTAAAAGCTTACGGCGAAGAACCCGTTAAATACGAAGATATGGTGGCTTACCTCGAAGAGTTCGGCGGCAAGCTCAAAAAATACGTTTGCGACGTAGGCTTATACCTCAACAGTGCCGCGAACGAAGGCAAAAAGATTATGTTCGAAGCTCAGCTCGGCGCGCTGCGCGATATAGACTTCGGCATTTATCCTTACACTTCCTCTTCTTCCACAATTTCCGCTTACGCTCCCATCGGCGCGGGAATTCCCAACCACAAGCTCGACGAAGCAATCGGCATAATGAAAGCTTATTCGACCTGCGTCGGAGAAGGACCTTTCACCGCGGAATACTTCGGAGATAAGGCGGAAGCCCTCAGAAAAGCCGGCGGCGAATACGGCGCGGCTACCGGAAGACCGAGAAGAGTAGGTCCGTTCGACGTAGTCGCTTCCAAATATGGTTGCAGAATGCAAGCGGCAAACTACGTCGCTTTGACCAAGCTCGACGTTTTATCCTACCTTAAAGAAATAGAAGTTTGCGTAGGTTACGAACTCAACGGCAAGGTTATAGACGAATTCCCGTTCACCGACGCGCTCGACGATTGCAAACCGGTATTCAAAACTCTCCCCGGCTGGAATTGCGATATTTCTTCCTGCCGCAAGAGCTCCGATCTCCCGAAAGAAGCTTACGATTACATAAAGTTCATCGAAAAAGCCGTCGGTTGCAAGATTAAGTACGTTTCGGTAGGCGCTTCGAGAGAAGAATACCTCGTAATGGACTGATTTTAACGGACTAAATAAACAAATAAGCCTCGGAATAGCTTGTAAAACGTAATTTTGCGGCTCGTTTCGAGGCTTGATTTTTGATATAGCGTTTTTCTTTTTTACTATGAGAATTCTATCGTTTGACATCGAAAGCTGCACCGGAAACCCTTACGACGGCAGTTTGTGCAGTTTCGGCTACGTTGTGTACGACAACGGGAAAATAACGGAAGCGGACGACCTTCTTTGCAACCCTCTTCCCAAATATTTCACATTGGGAAAATGGGGCGAAGAACCGACGCTTAAACTCGCATATCCCGTGAGCGCATTCCGCAAAAGTCCGAGGTTCGATAAAATCTATCCTCGGATAAAAGAACTTTTTTCGGACTGTGATTTTGCCATAGGCTTTTCTATGGGTAACGACCACAAATATCTGAACAACGCCTGCGACAAGTTCTCCCTTGAAAGAATAAGCTACAAATTTCTGGACGTTCAGCTGCTTGTCGGGCTTGTTTTCCCCGAACTTAAAAATCTCGGGCTGAAAGCCCCTGCCGAAAAATTCGGCATAGAATTTCTCGCCCACCGTTCGGACGAAGACGCAAGAGTAACTCTCGAGGTTTTCGAAAAAGTTGTTTCCGCTTACGGCAAATCTTTTAAAGATTTTCTTAACGATTTCGGCATAGAATTCGGCACGAACGGTCAAAAAGGGCACGTGGGTTGCTATTCGGTCGAGGCAATAAATCAGCGTATAGCCACGGGCAGCAAAGCCGTAAGAAAGCTTTTATTCGACGGCTACAAACGCGTCGCAGCGGAAAACGTTCAGAAGAAAAACTCTCTTTTAAAAGGCAAATACGTCGCCGTTTCGGAGAAAATAACCGCGGGCGACGAAACTCTCACAAAGAGAATCGTAGCCACCGTTTTTGCTTCGGACGGGAACTTTCAAAACCGCGAAAACGCACCGGATATGGTTATAGCAAACGACGGGGATAAATCGATAAGTCGCTTTTATCACACAAAAAACCCGAATTTCGAAGTAATTACGCCCGATGTCTTTTTTGAAAGATACGGCGTTTTCGAGTATCCTTTCAACGATACCGAGGCAGCTCTTTTTCACTATACCGAAGTTATTTCCGACTCGGAAGAAAACAGAAACCAGCGATGACCTTCCTCGCTTTTTCATCTATGCTTGCGCGCCGCACGCGAAGGCAAATGCCTTATGCTTTCGATAGCTCCGCTTACGACGATAAGCCCCGAAAAAAACGAGTTTGAGGAAAGTTCAAACAAAAAATAAATATTTTTCAAAAAAAGCTTAAAAACAGTTGACAAAAAAAGCTGTATCGTATAGAATAATAAAGCATTTTGACGACGCGGAGTAGAGCAGTTGGTAGCTCGTCGGGCTCATAACCCGGAGGTCATGAGGTTCAAGTCCCATCTCCGCAACCATTGCCTTTTTAAAAGGCACTTTATGGCGGCGTAGCTTAGTTGGTTAGAGCGGCCGGTTCATACCCGGCAGGTCGTTGGTTCGAATCTGACCGCCGCTACCAGTACGCCGTAATTGATTAAGGCCCCTTGGTCAAGCGGTCAAGACATCGCCCTTTCACGGCGGTAACGCGAGTTCGATTCTCGCAGGGGTCACCAAACAAGTTAAAGGCGAACCCGTTTCCATTAGGAGACGGATTCGCCTTTATCGTTTATCTGAAAAAAAGCTAGTAAAAACTAGCGACTTACTCTATTATATGATATAATTAAGTAAGCGGTTGAAAGCAATATTGATTCTGCTCGAGAAAAACATATGAAATATTTATTAGAAAAATTAAAAGAATTATACAACGACGATATAAAGAAATGCCCAAACATTAAAGATATAAAACCACCGCTTATAAACGTAGAAGATATATTACAAGCACATTATATTCTTGCGGATTATTTTTTGGATGAATCAGGCGGAGCAGTGCAAGAAAAAATGCTTGTAGGTGTAAGGGATTATAATTTATTATGTTCTGCAATTTGTAGGCAAACTGTTGAATTAGGGAATAAATTTAAGTACACTGCCCCGTTAGATATTTGTGCTACTTTATTTTTTGGCTTGGTAAAAGATCATGCTTTTCATGACGGAAATTCAAATCAAAGTAACGGATAATATAAGTAATTTTATGAATATAGACGACTTCTTCGTAAGCGGAGAAGCGGCTCCTGCCGGACGTCTTAATTTCGCTTATAAAATAGCTTAAAAAGTCACTCGCGATAAGGCAACGCGTTATTGTTCGCTTTATCGCGAGTTTTCTTTTTGTCAAATAAAATTAACAAAGAGGATGTTTTCAGCCTTTTTCGGGCGATTTTACGGGTAAAAATTACATAAGTTTTAC
>JALEKY010000036.1 GCA_022768945.1 Christensenellaceae bacterium
TACCCGTGCTTTCGTAAAATTCGGAGACGGCGGTTCCGGTATGATTTATCAGTTAAAGGATATATCCGCACCTACCGGCAAGCTTACGGTTATGTATCTCGATAATTCCGAATACCAAATCGAAAGCGGGGAAACAAACGATTTCACCGTAAGGTTCGTTCAATTCGTTGCGTATACGTCGGGCAGCGCGGAAGAGTCTTTCGTAGGCAATATAAAAATAGAACTTGTTTCCGAAAAGGAAGAAGTGGCGGACGACGAAACGGCTATTACTTACGTCGCCATCGATAAAACTTCCGCGGTGATGGAAGTTGAAGAACAATTACAGCTCAGAGCGACGGTGGAAGGCGGCGCGCAGGCGGATAAAACCGTAACCTGGAGTACTTCCGAAGCAACCGTGGCAAGCGTCGAAAACGGACTTGTAACCGCTTTAAAACCGGGCAACGCGGTAATCACGATAACCGCCTCCGACGGTAAAACGGCTACCTGCACCGTTACCGTAAAAGAACCTTATTCCGAACCCGACCTTTCCGAGCTTTCCGACATAACGGTTAAAGAGCACACGGCAAACGTACCCGGAGGGCACGACGGTTGGTATTTTTATCTTAACGGCAAGGTAGATGCGAAAGCGCCTTTCTATCTTTCGAGATATGCCTCCGCAAGGGTTACTTTCGAAGGCGAAAAGGCAAATCTCATCAAACAGTTTTTACTTCAGTTCGGACCCGATACGAATTGCCTTGCAAAAGACGTTTACGGTAACCTCGGTTTTGTTTCGGGCAAAAACGAAGTCGTGCTCGATATTGCTTCTTTCAGCGCGAACGGCGCAACCGCGGATTCCTTCTTGTTCGACGACGTTAAAATCCTTTTAAAGACGAACGGAACGGAAGGCGAAGAATTCGAAATCAAATGTAAAATAGAATTGATTTTGGAAAACGAAGTAAAAGAAGACGTTAAAGTATTCGATTTCTCTTATAAGGGAGGAGCTCTCGACTACGACGAAACGACCGGAATATACACCGAGGACAGGGGTTCTCTTACCGCACAGTTCACTCCCGACCAAGGGAAGGACGGCTCCGGCGCGTGCGTAATCACCGTTTTGACGGATGAAGTAAACGGTCAGGTATGGCTCACCACCGGCGGAAGATGGCTTGATCATAAGCCTTCGGTTTCGGCAAACAATAAACTATATTTCAACAACTTCGGCTCCATCGATATTTCGTTCTATGTGAAAGACGCGTACTATATCGAAAACATTTTAGTAACTATGACGCCTTGCGATTCTACCGCGCAAGCAATCGCGGAAGGGAAACCTTACGTAAGCAAAGCTATAGGCGTAATACAAAACAACGGCTGGCAACACCTTCGTTTTAATATAGATTCTATGACTCCTCAAAACGAGTTCGACTTTGACGCGAAGATTGAATTTGTAAGCATAGAGCTTGTTTGCACGGTAAGAGCGGGTACGCCCGTAGGCGAAAAGATTATCTTTGACGATTTTTTCTTAAGAACAAGCAAATGCAATCCGTCCATAACGGAAAAAGAGGGCTTTGAAAAAACGTACACGACCGGTACGGAAGTCGATTTCGCAAACGCAATCGAAACCGCGCACCCCTTCGACGACGAATTAAACGTAAGTTTCGGCGTTAAATTCAGCAAGACCGAGGACGGCGAAAAGCAGGTTGTAAACGTATCCGGTTCTACGGCAACGCTCAACAAAGCGGGGTTCTACTTTGTAACCGCTACCGTAATGGATTCGATGGGAGCTTCGGCGCAGACCGAATTTACGGTTACCGCAACAGGTGAGGATATCGACGTAGAATCTCCTTCCATCATAATTCCTTCGAGCATACCCAAGCTTATGACTCAGGCGGGCGAAATCGACCTTACCGTAATAAAAGTTACGGACGACGTAGACGCTAATCCTACGGTGACAATGAAAGTAACCGACGAGAAAGGAAACGAAATAACTATAAAGGACGGTAAAGTAACGCTTGACAAGAACGGTAAATACACACTTACCGTCACGGCAAAAGACGCCGCAGGTCACGAAAAGATGGTAACGAGAACTATAACCGTGGAAGGGATAAAAGAACCCGAAGCTTCTAATCAAGGCGGCTGCGGAGGCGCTATGGGCATGGGAGCAACATCGCTTATCGCTGTATTCGGTTTTGCCGCAGTGCTTTTAAAGAGAAAGCAAAACTAATATTCAATTGATTGTTTTCGACTGCGCGAAAAACTGTTTCGCGCAGTCGGAC
This sequence comes from Christensenellaceae bacterium, assembly GCA_022768945.1. Lineage (GTDB taxonomy): Bacteria > Bacillota > Clostridia > Christensenellales > Borkfalkiaceae > RGIG3732. The sequence continues at coordinate 2,253 of JALEKY010000036.1, forward strand.
GATATTTAAATTCCTTATCGCTATAATTTTTGCGGTAAGCAATCGGATTTTAGCGTGTTAAAACACCTTATGGCGGGTTTAGCGCGGTTCGGTCGTTTAATTGCAAAACTGTCGTAAAAGCATATTTACGGTAGGGCGACGAGGGAAGGAAACCAAACGGAGGATTAATGGAAAAAACACTCAGCGCAAGACTATCCGACGAAAAAAGGGGAACTTTGGAGGCAAAGAAGCGTAGATTCGCCTGGGCATGGCTTATACCTATGCTTATTTACTACACCGTTCTCGGAATAATTCCCATTATGCTCGTAATAATTTTAAGCTTTGTAGACTGGAACGGCGTTTATTATGACGACATTCAATGGATAGGTCTTGAAAATTATTTTACTATTTTCAGAGAAGAAAAGTACTGGAGAATGTTTATAAACTCTCTTATTATGGGCGGCAGTATAATGATTATCACCATAGTAACGAGCTTTTTTATAGCGCTGTTTATGATGGCCCCCATAAAGTGCAAAGGTTTTCTCAGAACGATCTGGTATATCCCGTGCGTTTTATCTACGGCGGTTGTTTCGCAACTCGTAAACACGATACTAAATCCCAGTACGGGGCTTATAAACCTTATCCTTATAAGATTAGGCAAGGAGCCCGTTATGTGGACGCTTTCCACATTCTGGATGTACTTCTGGATAATTCTTATAAGCGTATGGAAGGGACTCGGAGGCACGGTTATACTGTTTATGGCGGGGATGAGCGGCATTCCGCAGGAAATGTACGAGGCGGCGGATATTGACGGCGCTACGAAATTCAAAAAGCTTGTATACATAACCATTCCTTCGCTTAAAAATATGTTTGCGTTCATTCTTATTACATCGTCTATGGGTATATTCTCCATATTTGAACAAGTTCAGCTCATAAGCGGCGGCGGCCCCTTCGGCACCACTATGGTTATTATGTACCAGATATACAATGAAGCGTTCGACAATATGAACGTAGGCCTTTCAAGCGCGCTTTCTGTAATAGTTCTGATTTTGGTTTTTATAGTTACCGTTTTAAATATGAACGTAACTCAGATGAACTTAGGAGACAAGGAGGATTGACGGTATGGTGAAATTTTCCAAAAAAGACTTGTCAACTAAGATAGTTGCATATATAATACTTTTCGGCGGCGGAATTATTATGATTTACCCGCTGATATATTGCTTTATGGCGTCCCTTCTGACGCTGGACGAGTATCTCGTTTCGGGGTTGCTTCCCGTTCCGGGGGACTGGTCGATCGAGAGGTTTGCCAACCTGTTGAAGTTTTTCGATCACCCGGATGTGGTGCCGTCGGTAACCATAACTATTGTAAGATTTCTTTTTTACGCGATAACGAATATATTTTTCAGTATGATAGGCGGGTACATCTTCGCTAAGATAAGATTTAAAGCAAAGAAATTTATCTTCTATTATATGATGATAACCATGATGGTTCCCGGCGTAGCCACGATGTATCCCGGGTTTCTGATGTATGCAAAATGGCCTCTTGTCGGCGGAAACAATATTTTAGGTCAGGGCGGCAGGGGGTTTATCGGCAGTTGGCCGGTTATGTTTATAGGCGGCTGGTTCGGGGCGTACAATATGTTCCTTGTAAGACAGGCTATTTACGACATAGGTAACGATATAGGCGAAGCCGCCGAGATAGACGGGGCTTCCACCTTAAAGGTTATTTTTATGATTTATCTTCCGCTTGTAAAAGCGGTTATGGCGGTGCTTCTTATAGGTCTGTTTATAGGTATGTGGAACGATTATCTCTTCCCTAAAACCTTTATGGACGGAACAACCACCCCGGAGCTTATTCCAATAGGTTATAAGGTTTTTGAAATCATATCGAGGGCAGAGGGGAACAGTTCTCAGTTGCCGAATTATCCCGCGATATTCGGCGTGTGCTTTACCGCCATGCTTCCCACCATTCTGGTTTATGCGCTATTGCAAAAACAGTTTGTTCAGGGAATGGCCATGGGTGCCGTAAAAGGTTAGTTTGTTCTCGGTTTTAACTAATAAATACACAATAAAGGAGTTTGACTATGAAAAAAACAATTTGCGCTTTACTTACGCTTGCGTTGCTTTTAGCGTGCTTCGTTTCCTGCGGGAAGCCCGTCAACCCGGATTTAAGCACGGATGACGAAGGCAACGTTGTCGGTACTATAACCGTTTGGGGCGGTTCCACCCCTTTTCACGAAAATTACGCGCTCGGCAGCGTTCAGGGCAACAATTACGATCCCGATTGCGACACCTCCAACGGGTTTATAAAAAAAATCAAGGAAAAATACCCGAAACTCAACGTCAATATAGAAAATAAAGGCTTCGGCACGGAATTGAACACCGCGCTCAGAAACGCCAAAATATCGAATAATATGCCCGACATAGTTGTCGGCGAACAATTCATTCAGTCTCAGATAGAGCTCAATTACTTCGAGCCGCTGGCAATTCCTGAAGCGACAAAAAAAGCGATTCCCGATTCTCTTTGGAGTCTTTCGAGGGGAAAAGACGGCAAGCAGTACGGCTATCCCGCAATGACCGGAACTTTTGCTCTTATTTACAACAAGAAGATTTTCAGGGAAGTATACAACCTCGACCGGAATGCGGACGTGACCGAATATCTTCCCCAAAGCATGGACGAGATAGTGGAAAAAGCGGCGTATATAAAAGAATTTTACAACACAAAATACGGTGCTAATTCGGTTAAGGCGAGAAATATAAGCGGATTTTATATAAATGCCGTAAAAGGTGTGGGCTCCGCTTACAGAAACGGTCTCGTAATGAATATGTTCGGCGGCGGATTTACCGACAAAAACGGCAATTTTATAGTGGATTGCGAGGAAAACGTGAAGGCTTTCAAGTGGCTTACTTCTCTTTTGCCTTATACTTCTACAGGTAATATAGCAACAACAAACGAAACGGACGTGAACACTACCATTCTTACCGGAAATGTGGCAATGTGCTTTGAAATAGCGCCTTTACTCGCTCCGTTCGGGGGAATTAATGTGGACGACTTTGGCGTAACGTCTCTTCCCGTGGCGGACGGACAAAAGGAAACAAACTTCCTCGTAGGCAGCACGTCTTATATGATTACCAAGGAATGCTCAAACAAAAAGGTTGCGCAGGATATTCTCGAAATGATGGTTTCGTATGATATGCAAATGCAGATTTATAAAACCTCGACGAACAGAATACCCGTCAGATCAGACGTAATCGACGAGATATTATCGTCTACGGACGAAGATATCGTTAAGAAAAACGAAACTATGCTTCCGTTTGTTCTTGCGTTCAAAACCGCCGATAATTTAGTGCTTAATCTTCCGAGCTTTACCAAGAATTACACGAATATATGGGATACCTGGTCTAACGCCATTCAGATGATTTTCACGCAGAAAACGGATTCGACTATAAGGACGCAGCTCGGAAACGTTCAAAAAATAATGTCCGGCAAATAAGCGTTCAGCCATGCGGGACGAACCGTGTAAAGCCTTAACGGGTTTAAACATAAAGGGAGAAAAAAATGAAAAAGACATTTAAATTCTTGCTAACCGCAATACTTGCCGCGTCCGTGGTTTTTTCGGGTTGTAATAAAAACCCTCAGGATAATAAGGAGAACTTCGATTTGTCAAAGAAAAAAGAATTCGTCAGAACCGAGTATTCTAAGCAAACGGTTGACGACGGAATATACAATAACTTTCAGATAGGCGGTTATTACGATCCTACACGCGTTATCCCCGCGGATTCCGTAATGGCTTACGCTTCCACGATTTCAGGAGTGGAGACTTTGATTAAAAGTTACCTCGGTAAGGGCTTCAAACAGGTCGATATGATGATCCCGAACGGAAGGGATATGGGTTGCTTTTTTATTCACGGCGGTTATGACGGAAAGATGCACGAGGACATAGTGCAGAAAAGCCGTGACGGAGCATGGAAACTTCATACCCCGGGCTCGTATTACGTCCATCCTTCCGAGGAATTCAACGACTATCTTGTAGACTGGTGCAAGCGCGCTATTGCCGCGGGAGCAAAGGATATTTATATCGAGGAGCCGGACGGGTACAAGGATTCCTGCTACTCCGAGTATTTTTTCGACTTATGGGAAAAAAAGTACGGCGAGCCTTTCGTTTACGACGAGGATGATTTATCCCAACCGGCAAAAAGACAGGCAATCACCGCGCAAATGTTTGTTGACAGCTATGATTACATTTCTACCGAGATAAAGAAGGCTTATCCCGATTCCAAAGTGTATATAGCCACTCACAGCATAGGCAGTTATTCGAGCGTTATCGTAGCGAATAACGGTAAGATGGTGGCTCTTGAAAATATAGACGGCGTTATCGGTCAAAGCTGGACGAACACTTCGATGCTTCCCCTTTACTATGAAGGAGAAAAATCCGTAAGATATTTTGAAACTTCTTATCTTGAGTACAGCGAGTTGAACAACTACATAGTCGGGCTTGACGGGAAAAAGGCTTTTATGCTTAACGACGCAAATGCCGACGGCGGCTACGGCTACGACGTGACAAGACCTATCTGGGAACACAATATCGTAGCTCAGATGCTTATGCCGGACGTGTATTGTTTTGAAAGTACCGTTTGGGCGGAAAGAGCTTTTACAAACGCGCCGTACGAGTATAAAACCGTTCAGGAAGGCATATACCGCATTCAGCAAAACGTACACGATTACGCTTCCGTAACGTATAGCGGAACGGAGGGAATAGGTGTTCTGGTATCTTATACCGGCTGCTCGGCGTTCGGCGATATGGTAAACAATTTGAGCGCTCTCGTTACCCCCCTCGTTTCAAAAGGCATACCCGTGGACGTTATCACCCTTGAAAGACTTACGGATACAAAGGCACTTAAGAACATCAAGTTGCTCGTTATGAGTTATGATTTTATTAAACCCGACGATATAATCTACAATAAAACCATAGCGGAATGGGTAAAAAACGGCGGTACTTTGTTATATACGGGCGGTTATAATTACGCGCAATCTTTCGACGGCGTATGGACAGCGGAAGGTTATGCAACCCCTCAGGACGCGTTGTTTTCCGAACTCGGCGTAAACGTAAAGGGTTTTGAATCGTTTAACGGCAACAAAACGCTTACCGCGGAAAAAAACAACCCCTCTTATTTAACGGGTACTAAACTGTATAACGGAGAAAAAACCGCGTTTACCGCTTACGATATAGGCGCCGGCGCAACCGCGCTTTTGACGGCGGAAAACAAGGTGATCGCGTTCGAGGCGAAATCCGGCAAGGGCAATGTCGTAGTATGCGGCGTAGAACCCGTGGGTATGTCGTCATCGGAGAATTCCTATGCGGAATTGTACGAAAAGCTGATTATAAGGTCATGTCAGTTGGGGAATCTCGATTACAGGGCCCCGGAGGCAATGTACACCATAAGGGGCGATTATTATTTCTGCCACGCGTTTGACAGGGAAATTGCGCTTAAGGGAGAGTATCTCGATTTGTTCTCGGACAATTTCGATTATCTCGTGGATCCCGTGGTGACAAAGGGCAGGTCGGCTTGCTATAAACGCGTACAAACGGAGGATATAGATATAATGCATTCTAACGGCAACGTTACGGATTTCGTTCAGAATTCTTCGTCCGTTACGTTTACGGTTTCCAATATTTTAAGGTCGAGATCTCATACCGTGGTTTCTACCGGCGGAATGCCTGTCAAATCCGTCGATGTAAAATTAAAGAAAACCAACGCCGTTCCCGAAAAATTTGCTTACAAAGCGAGCGACGACGGGTACGTCACCATAAGTTATATTCTCAACAAGGCGGAAAACGTAGAAGTAACCGTATACTTCGGTTAGAATTTATTTGTAAAATTGAATCAACAATTTATTTTATAGAAAAAAACGAGTTATCAACTTAAAATCGTTTGCCTTTTTCTATAATATATTTTACTATTTGCCTTTTTCTATAATATATTTTACTATAAAATAGATGACGTTAAAGAATCTTAGGAGGAATTATGAACAAACAACAATTATTTGCGCTTTTGGATAAATACAGAGCATGGGTGGACTATGCCGACGAAAACGGGGTGAGCGTCGATTACGGTGCTCTTTCCGAACAAATAAAAGAACAGTCGGAGCTAATCGGTAAACAGGCGAAATCAAACCCGTGCGAGCCGGATGCTCTCGACGAAATATTCGCTTTGGCGCCGACAACCGAATTTGAAAAAAAGAAAGTGATAAACTACGATTCCAAAATAAGAGGGGCTCTTCTCGGCAGATTTGCCGGCTGTATTCTCGGCGCGCCCGTCGAAGGTTGGCAAATAGAGGGTATGTCTACCTACGCTCAGGTGATAGGCGACAATTTTCCCCCGACGGACTACTGGTCGGACGTAATCAATCCCGAAAACGTTCAGTACGATCGTTCCAAACGCTATGAATTCACACGGGAAAAGATGGATGGCGTCCCCGCGGACGACGACGTGATGTACCCGCTTTTAAATCTTATGCTTATGGAAAAATACGGCAAGGATTTTACCGTTAACGAGGTAGGCGAGCACTGGCTCGAAAATATGACCGTTTGCTGTACCGCCGAGTACGAAGCGTTGGAAAATCTTAAAAAAGGCGTAAGCGCGGACAAGTGCGCGGAAGATAATCCGTACATAGAATGGCTCGGCGCGGAGATAAGGGCGGACGCATTCGGTTACGCCGCACCCGGCGATATTTATAGCGCGGCAAAAATGGCGTATAACGACGCATATCTTTCCCACAGGAGAAACGGTATTTACGGCGAAATGTACTTTGCCGCCGTAATAGCTTCGGCTTTTGCCGCGAACAGTATAGAAGAGGCTTTGCTCGACGGCCTGAAAGTTATCCCCGAGCATTGCAAGCTTGCCGAAGATATAAGGTGGGCATTGCAAAAAGCCCCCGAAATCACGGATTATCTCGGTGCAAGGAAAGCCGTGGATGAAAGAATGCCGGGTATGTTCTGGGTACATACGAGGAACAATACCTGCCTTATAATCTTCGCTTTAATGCTTGCGGGCGACGATTATACCAAGCTTATTTCTCAGTGCGTCGCGATGGGGCTCGATAACGATTGCACCACAGCCACCGCGGGAAGTATATTCGGCGCGTTTTACGGAATAGAAAAAATACCCGAATATTGGTATAAGAATTTTAAAGATAACATCAAATGTTTCCTTAAACACAATAAAGATTTTTCCATAAACGACGTTATAGAACGTTTTAAAAAGATTGCAAAACAATGAAGCGCGTCGAGCTGAAAAACTGGACGGTGAACGGTTATTATCCTTACACCGTCTTAATGGGTAAAAACGTTGAAACGGGCGTTCCTCTCGCAGGGGTAACTCAGCCGTTGAGTGTTTCGCTTCCGCGTAGTTTGTATTCGGCATTGATGAAAGCCGGGGTGATAAAGGACTTAAAAAAGGATCTGAACTCTCTTTCCGCCGAATGGGTAAAAGACAGATGGTGGCTATACGAAACGAGCTTTTCTTTCGACGGCGAAGCCTGTGAAAAGCAAAACCTTTCCGTGTTGTTTGAGAGCGTGGATTACTACTGCGCGGTTTATCTTAACGGCAGGGAGATTTTTCGGCACGAAGGCGCGTCCGCGCCTTTCCGCGTTTCGCTTGCGGACGTTTCGTTCGGAGTAAACAGACTGAGCGTTTTAGTCCGAGCTGCGGATATAGAAATGGGGCAGATAGGGTACACGTCTAAAGTAAACACACAAAGACCTCGTTTCGATTACAAGTGGGATTTTTGTCCGCGACTCGTGAATGTCGGTATATACAGGCGGGTGTTTTTAGAGTACGGCGAAGCCGTAAAAATAGACGGAATCGTTTTTAATACAATTTCCACGGATACCCCGTCGGCATCGGTAAATGCCGTTTTATGTGCGAAAAAGGCCGGTAATTATACTTTCGGGCTTAAAATCGCAGACGGCAGAAACATTATTTTTTCCGAAGAAAAACAACTGTCTCTTATCGCAGGCGAGAATTTAAGCGAAAGCACCATTTCCGTTAAAGAGGCGCAGTTATGGAACATCAACGAAAGAGGAAGTCATAAAACCTATAAGCTTACCGTCTATGTTTCCGACGGCGAAAAAGAACTTGATAGAAAGGAAAAAACCGTAGGTTTCAGAACCGTATGCTTCGTTCAGAACCCCGGCGCGCCGAAAGACGCGTATCCGTATACGGCGGTCGTCAATGGAAAAAAAGAATATCTTAAAGGGTTCAATATGACTCCGCTCGACTTCCTTTTGGGCGAAGAAACAAAAAGTCGTTACAACGAATTGCTTTCGGCTGCAAGGGACGCCCACGCAAACATAATAAGAGTTTGGGGGGGAGGAATAATCGAGTGCGATTATTTTTACGAGTTGTGTTCGCAATACGGTTTGCTTGTATGGCAGGATATGCCGCAGTCATCGAGTGGTATGGATAATATCCCGCCGGAGGATGAAAAGTATTTATCTTTGCTCGAACAAAGCGTGCGTTTCGCCGTTCTGGGAAGGGGAAACTATCCGTGTTTTGCAGTTTTGTGCGGCGGCAACGAGATATTCGGCAAAGATTCCAAGCCCGTCGGGTACGAAAATGCAAATATGAGGCGTATCGCTTCCGTTTTGCAAAAGTATAATTCCGATATATTCTTTATGCCATCTACGGCGAGCGGCCCCGTTCAGGAAGCGTCGCTTACGGACAGCTCGAAAAATCACGATATTCACGGCCCGTGGCTGTACCTCGGCGAAGATTATTACAGGCATTACAACAAGCTGAAATGTCTTTTTGCGGGCGAATTCGGTTGTAACGGAATGAGCAGCGCAAGCACGCTTAGAAAATTTATTTCAAAAAAATTTCTAAAGCCCGTATCGGCTTCAAAATCCCCCGTGCTTCGGCATCACGGCGAAATATGGGATTTGAATTTTAGAATAACCGAGATTTTCGGCGAAATAACCGATTTCGACGATTACGTTGCCGTGGGTGAATATCTGCAAAAGTCCGGCATAGATTATGCCGTTTGTTCTCATAGAAGGAACGCCCCGTACCAGTCGGGCTGTATGATCTGGCAGCTGAACGAGATGTTTCCGAATGTTGCATCAACAGCGCTTATTGACTATTACGGAAATAAAAAAGCCGGCTATTACGCAGCTAAACGGGCATTTGATAAAACTTTTATATCCTTTTCTTACGATAAAATCACCTATTCCCCGGGGGAGAAAATCAATCTGAAGGTATATATTACCTCACAGGAAGCTGTTGACGGAAGAGTGAGTATTAAGGTTGAAACGACGGATAAAACGAAAATTTGGGAACAAAGAGAAAGCGGGGTTATCGGTACGAGGGAGGTCGCTTCCGTGTCGGAAATATGTCCGAACTGCGGGTACGTCGCGATATATACGGAGTATACTACCTGCGAGAAGGCATACAGAAACGAAGTGATTTTTATGGTTAAATCCGACGGGAATTGCGATAAAAGCGCGATAAAGGCAATGAAGGAAATAACCGATAGTATTTCCAAAGAACTTTAATTCTTTTTCTTTTTTAGAACCGGACAAATATTCGTCCGTAAATTCTTTTTCGTGAAGAAAAGCGTATTTGCATACCTTTTTCAAATCGTTTTTAAGTAATAATCGCGAGGACTGCCAGGTCGACACATGAGTGCGTGGCACTCGGATTAGTAGTCAAGGGATATGCCCGAAAATGAATACCCGCCGGCTAAGCCGGTGGGTATCTTTTTGCCGCTTGTGTTTTTCGTGTACGTGGTTTCGATGAAAAAAGACAAAACGGTTGTTCTGACGGTCGACAAAACGTCGGCGGTCAGGGTGGGCGAATTCGATACGAGCGTAAAGCGCGCCCCCGAATTCGTGGCAGACGGCGACGCGATAGGTAAACGCGATCATTCTTCGGATATGCCCGCGTGGGGTTACGCGCTGATTTTCGGCGGCGTTGCGGTTCTGCTTGCCGCGGCGGTCGTAACCGTAGCGATTGTAAAAAAAGAAAGAAGCGAATTTCAAAGGCTTGAACCGAAACTCGCTACAGTGATTAAAAAGTCTTTATTCGATTTGACGTCGGAACAATCAGCCGGGGATAGCGACGAATCTTACCAAAGTCCAGTCCGCGTACAGCGTGACGTCCTCCGCGATGTCCCACGGCTTGAAGGATTTGCCTGTTGACGTCGTGTATAACATGCCGGTATTGTCGGCTGTAGTTCTCCAGCCGTTAAAATCGTATCCCCATTGTTCGTCTTCTCTTGTGGCTGTAGGCAGAGTGAAAGCTTCTCCGTACGTGACCGTTGCCGTGAAAGACTCTGCGTTGAGTGTGCCGTATACGTAAGGTATACCTTGGTCGTTTAAGTCTAAGGTGACGGTGTAAGTATTCGCCGTCCACTTTGCGTACAATATTTTGTCGCCCGTTTCGCCCGCTTTAAAACCTGTGCCCGCGCTTACGGTCAGAGCCTCGTCATAGTACCAGCCGTTAAACGTGTATCCTTTTTTTTCGGAAGCAGGGAACGTGACGTCGTCTTCTATCGTGTAATAAGTATTTAGCCCCGGATTGCTGCCGTCGTTTGTGTGATAGACGAAAAGGTAACTGCGAGGCGACCATTTAGCGAACAGCGTCGCGCGGTCGGCGGTGCTTTCCCACGTCATAAGAGAGGAGAGCTTTTCGCCCGAAAGTTCTACGTTATCGTACCAACCTTCGAACAAGTATCCTTTTTTAGAAGGAGAGGGAAGGGAAACGACGTCGCTCAGATAAAATTCGTCGGTTTCCTCGGCTAAAACGCCTCCGTTTGCGTTAAATGATACGTCCGTTTTGTGCACGGTGAGCTCATATCCTTTCCATACTTCGCTCTCTTCGTATGCGGATTGTAATTGTTTGGGGATATACAGTTTTATGTCTTCCGCATTGCCTGAAAAAGGAGACATGCCGATATATATTATATAATTAAGGCTATACAGATAGACGTTTTTGAGGTTTTTGCAATCGGCAAAAGCGTAGCTGCTTATGGTTCTCGTATTGTTTCCGAAGGTAACGCTTTCGACTGAGTTGTTAGATCTGAAAGCTCCTTCTCCGACGTGCGTGTAATAAGAAAGGTCTATGTCCTTTTCGTTTCCGCGGTACATATAAAGCGAGGTTCCGAGAGAGATATATTCTTCGTTTTCGGATATCTTGTCGCTCAGCCATTTAGTGTCGTCTAACGCGCTGCTAAGGAGAAATCGTACGTTGTCTGCGGTTATAGACGAGAGGTTTTCACACCCGGCGAAAGCTTCCTCGCGTACGGAAATAACGTTATTCAAGTCTATAGAAGTTAAGTGTTTGTTTTCGTAAAACGCTCTCGCGCCGATTTCGGTTACCGCGTCGTCTGAGGTAAATGAAGTTTCCGTTTTGCCCATGGGGCAGAAGACGAGAGCCGTTCCTTCTTTATTGTATAAAATGCCGTTTTTCGCGCAAAAAGCGGGGTTTTCTTCGGCTACTTTTATCTCTGCGAGAGAGATTGTGCCTTTAAACGCGGCAGGCGTGAAAAGGGTTACGGAAGAGGGAATCGTTACCGAAGTAAGCTTTTCGCAGTTTTCGAAAACGCTGTCCTCTATGGATAGCAAAGAGGAGTTTTCGGCAAAGGTTATTTTCGTTACGTTCGTAAAATCTTTAAACGCCTGATAGCAGATTGACTCAACAGAAGCGGGAATGCTTATCTCCGTTATGTTCGATTTATCGAAAGAGGCGAAAGCTCGTTCGTGTATTTCGGTAACGGCAACGCCGTCTATCTCGGCGGGTATCGTTAAAGTTTCGCCCTCGTAATTTCCGCTGTAGCCTACAATCGACAGATTGCCGTCCGTAGCGGGGGAAGTTAAAAATCCCGCTTCTTCAATAGGTGCGGAGTCGTCTGAACCGGAAGAAGAATCGTCTTTTTGCGGAGTGCAACCGGTAAAGACAAGCAGTCCTATCGCCAAGGCGAACATTAAAAATAATGAAATAACGGTTTTCTTCATTGTACCCCCTAAGCGACGAAAGCGCCCGCACGAGTTTTTACTTGTTTGTTTATTTGTTTACAGTATATCATATACTAAGATACTTTTCAAGTCTTTTTTTTGGGAAAAGAACAAGTTTGGTTTTTAACGGGTGCGCTGCGGAAACTTTTTTCATAAAAGCTTTTTGTCCGGAATATCATTTAATGTGAATTATCAATAGGGATTTTATTCCTTATCGCTAACTATTTTCTGCGGAGGTTTTTATGAAAAGAAAACAAATTGCTTTATTGTCGGTTGTTATTGCGGCGGTGGCTGCGCTGTTTAATTTCGTCGGTTGCGGCAAGGCGGAAGGCGACAAAAACGTAAGCCAGATTCGCTATGATATTTTAAGCGCGGAAACGGATAATTACGTTATTACCGCGTATGCGGAAAGCCGTGAAGTTCCGCTTAAAGCGGACGGCATATCGGGCGAAAGGTCGAATGAAATAATAGTGAAAATATGCTCTTTAAGCGCGTTATCGGGCACTTATTCTATTTCTTTAACGATAGACGACAAGGAATACACCGCAACGCCCGAGCAGCGCGCGGATAACATTCTTAAAGCCGACGTGCCGGTGGAGAGCTTGCCGGGCGGCAGTTTCGTTATGAAAATAACGGGAGAAAAGAGCGCGGAAGCGGAGCTTAAATCGGTGCTTCCCGGAGGCTTCGCGGAATATACCGTCCCTCTCGAAACGGTAAAAAAAGAAATAAAAACCGTCGAGAAAGAGAAAGCTTCTTACGAATATTTCGTACGAGTGATCTGCGAAAACGGCGAGGCGTTCTGGTACGTTGGCTATATAACCGAGGACAAAACGTATTCGTATCTCCTCGACGCTTCGGGGACGGAAATAATCGCGAGAAAGACGGATGACAATCGAAGCTGAGTAGCCGTTCTTCGCTATGCCGGAAAACCTTGTCGTAAAAAATTGCTCCCGTCGGGAAAATAAAACGAAATTTTACTTGTCAACCGCATTAGAATATGTTAAAATAAAAAAAACACAAAAAACTAACGAAAGGAGCACTTATGTACGACGTAAAAAAAGGGTATGAAATCGCTAAAGAGTTTTATGCTCGTTACGGCATAGACGTTGACAAAGCCATCGAAATTGCGGACAAAACCCCTATTTCCATGCACTGCTGGCAGGGCGACGACGTTGGAGGACTTGAAAAGAAAGAAGAAAAGTCTCTTACCGGCGGGATTCAGACTACCGGGAACTATCCCGGCAAGGCGACGAACGGCGAACAGCTTCGCGCCGATATAGACGAAGCTATGAAGTTTATCCCCGGCACGCTCAGAATGAACCTTCACGCAAACTATGCTGAAGCCGATACTTTCGTCGAGCGCGACGAAATCAAGCCCGAGCACTTCGCTAAATGGATGAAGTGGGCAAAGGAAAGGGGAGTTGCTCTCGACTTCAACCCCACCTATTTCGCTCACCCGAAGAGCACGGACAGAGGAACTCTTTCCTGCGCGGACGAAGAAACCCGTAAATTCTGGGTTCGTCACGGTATAGCTTGCCGTAAAATCGGTCAGTACTTTGCAGAGCAGCAAGGTTCCAAATGTATAATCAACCACTGGACGCCCGACGGAGATAAGGAAGTTCCGTTCGACACTCTCGCGCCCAGAATGAGATTGAAACAGTCCTACGACGAAATTTTCGCGGCGACGGAAGACTGCAAGGACGTTATGGACGGTATCGAAAGCAAGGTCTTCGGTATCGGCGTAGAATCCTATACGGTAGGTTCACACGAATTCTGCATGGGCTACGTTATGAACGCTCATAAAGACCACATTATAATGACTTTGGACGCAGGTCACTATCACCCGACGGAAACCGTTTCCGCTAAACTTTCGGGTATTTACACCTTCTCCGATCACGTTCTTCTCCACGTTACCCGCGCCGTCAGATGGGACTCCGACCACGTTGTCGGTTTCGAAGACGAAACGCGCGCTATCTTCGAAGAACTCGTTCGCATGAACAAACTTCAGGATACCTATATTGCAACCGACTTCTTCGACGCTTCCATCAACCGTATCTGCGCTTGGGTTATCGGTCTCAGAAATACCCGTAAGGCGATACTTGCGGCTCTGTTACAGCCCGTCGCTAAGGAAAAGGAAATCGAAAACGCTTGGGACGTTTCCGCTCGTCTTGCTTGGAAGGAAGAATTCCGCGCCGCTCCGTTCTCCCTCGTTTGGGATTACTACTGTGCTAAGACGAACAAGGGCGTAGGTCTCGATTGGCTCGGTGAAGTTAAAGACTACGAAAAGAACGTTCAGTTCAAGAGATAATAGGAATACTGCTCGCTAAGCATATTTAAAGTCGGAGAAATCGATTTTTCTCCGGCTTTTTTTCTTAGCTTTGCGGCTATTGACAGGCAAAAGGAAAGACTGCCCCGCGCGAGCATTGACAAATACGCCCGAGCGGTGGTATAATAGTTATAATAAAAGTGCCGTAAAATATAAGGTAAATTATAAAAGTGCCGTAAAACGCACAAAAACAGAGGTTTTTATGGATATAAACAATTACGCGCCGTCATATTCCGGGCTGTACGGAAAAAATTTCGTTTCGGTAGAAAATCTAAGCCCCGAAGAAATATACGAGGTGCTTTATACCGCAAAGCTGCTTAAAATGAAAACGGCGGCGGGAGAAAGGCTTACGACGCTGTTTTTAAAACAGATTATGATGATTTCGAAAACTTCGGAAGCGGGCTTGAGGATTTCGTTCGAGGCGGCTATAAGAAAACTCTGCGGAGGCATAATCAATTTGTCGCTCGGAGGGAAGCAACTTGAAAACTTCGTGGCGACGGGCGACGTTTTACCCGTGATGAAAGAACTCGGGCTGGACGGTATTATCGTTTCAACGGAAGAAAACGGCGACGCATTTTCGATTAAAAATCTTTCGTCCGTACCGGTAATTAACGGAAACAACCTTGCAAGTCCATGTCTTGCCGTTTCCGCTCTTTTGACGTTGTGGGAAAAATACGGAAAACTCCGCGGACTCACTATTTCCGCCGTGGGGGACGCAAAAAACAATCCGGGCATCATAGAGGCTGCCGTAAAGTGCGGAATAAACGTTCACGCGGTATCGCCGGAGGAAAACGAAATTTCCGAAGAAATAGTCGATTCCCACGCGATATACGGCACTATTTTAAAATTCAGCGATTTAGAGAGGGCCGTTTCGGACGCGGACGCGATTGTAATTCTTCCGGGCGAAAGCGCGGGAAGCGAGTTTTGCGTTACGGAAAATATCGTAAATTCGATGGGCGAGAACGCCTCGGTTATCGGGTTCTTTCCTCTTGAAAAGGATAGGAAAATAGAAGGCGAGTTGTTTGACGATTCGCGCTTTTTAAAAGAAAAACTCGCGGAAAATCTTCTGTATGCGGAAGAGGCTGTTTTATCTCTTCTGTTCAACAAAAAAATAGAAAAATAAGGATAATCTAATGAAAAGAATAGGACTTATCGCGGCTATGACGAAGGAGCTCGAGCCTCTTCTCGCCGCGTGCGAAAAAACCGAAGAATGTGCCGTTTTCGGCGGAAAAAAGGTGCTTAAAGCGTGTGTTTCGGATAAAGAGCTTTACATAATAGAGAGCGGAGTCGGAGAGATTTACGCCGCGGCGGCAACTCAGTTTCTGATTACCGCGATGAGCGTGGAGGCTGTTATAAATTTCGGCGTGTGCGGAAGCCTAAGCCCCCGTCAGACTCTTAAAAAGACGGTTTTCGTTAAGGGCGTGGTGCATTACGAAATGGATATGACCGCGATTGACGACTTAAAGGTCGGGCAGTATGGCGAATACCCGTCCGAAGTGATACCGGTAAACGCCGGGCTTCTCGATAAGGCGAAGAACATGTTCCCCGAAATCGAAGCCGTTTTGTGCGCTTCGGGCAACAAGTTTATAGCCGATAAAAAGGAAAAAGAATATCTTTACGATACTTTTAAAACGGAGGTTTGCGAAATGGAAAGCGCGGGAATACTTTTAACGTGCAACCTTAACAAAGTTCCGTGCCTTATGGTCAAGGCCATTTCGGACGCGGACGGCGGAGCGGGAGATTTCTTAAAAACCGTTCACGAGGCGGCAAGGGTTTATATTTCGCTCGTTATGAAGCTCGCAAGCGAAATATAGCGCCGCGCGTTTTTAAATTTTACGTTTAAAAACGCGTAGGGATTTTCGTTCCTTATCGCTAACTGTTTTTGCGGTAATCAGCGAAGAAGAAAATAATACGTAAATGAGGGAAAAAGTGAAAAGGATATTAACGATAATTATCTGTTTTTTGTTTGTTTCAGGCGGTTTGTTCGGATGCGGAGCGAGTGCCGAGTACGAAAAGAACCGAATTAAAACGAACGCCGAAAAGACTTCGGTATCCGATAC
>JALEKY010000037.1 GCA_022768945.1 Christensenellaceae bacterium
TTTTCGGCTACTATGAATGCGAAAAAGGGGTTGAATTTGCCGCAAAAACGCAAGCCGAAAGCGAAATTGTGGATAAGTGGAACGAGTATATGAAAGACGTTATGGATATGACTATGGACGAGGAAACGGGCGCGCAGCCCCACCTCGAATGCGTTTTTACGCTCGATTAAACGGCTAGTAACCGCTTATACAAATAAAATCGGGGGAAAGGCGATAAAAAAATTTCAAAGCATTTTAAAGGGCGAGAAGATTTCTTCTCGCCCGATTTTTATAAAACGATTATTTTTTTATAAAAGGATTACTTGTTCGTGTAATACTCTACCATTACTCCGAGTTGACCGAAGAGAGTGTGCGTATCGTAGTAGATGTTTAAAGTATCGCCCGCAAGTATGTTCGTCATATTGAGGATTTCCCGGGGAGCCGTACCGTCGAAATAAATCGCACCGCCCGCGTTGGTTTCGAGAACGGGTGCGCCACCGGCGCATACCGTCTGAAGCTTGGATGCGAGAGTTTCTTTGTACGTTGCAAGTCCGACTTCGCTCTTGTCGGGGCTGTTGCTCTTATCCGTCGGTTTAACCGAGCCTACGCCGTAATCGAGAACCGCGCCGTTGATTTCAACGTACGTTTTGTTTTTCCCTGCGGTCTGCGTCATTGCTCCGCCCTCGTTCTTAACTATAACGTAGATATTCAAACGGTCGGAATAAGTCGTTCCGTCGTTATTTCTTCCGGTGGTGCAGAAAGATTTAATGATGTTGGGGGTAGTAGATTGCGCCGAAAGCATTCTCGGGAGCGCGTCGAGAGCTTTAAACTGTCCGATTAAAGTAGAAGCTTGAGCCATAACGAACCAGGCTTCGTCGCCGCTTACGGGGTTATCGAAAACGCAGTCCGCGCCGATAATTCTCGGGCAGGAACCGCCGTTGCTGTCCGTCATATCCGCTATGATTGCGGGGCCGCCCGCGCCCTTGATTTCAACGTTGTTTAAATACATGCTGTCGCAACCCCAGTTGTAGAGGGGGGAGTTGAACGAGTCGTAGCATTTAAGGTCGTTGAACTCGGTTTTGCCGAAGCTGTCGTTGCAAAACCCCGTGATGAAGAAGCACTTCGAAATAGAGTTGTTGAGTGCGAACTTTGTATATTGATTCTTCAAAAAGATAAGTCCGCCTTGCGCTTTTACGTCTGCGGTTCTCGGGGAGTTGCCGAGTACGTTTACGTCGCTTATAGAGCAAGAGGTGTTTTCGGCGTTTGCCGTGTCGTGCCCTTGCATTTTGATAAACGTTACGTGACTTACTATATCCGTGGAAGCGACTTCTCCGTTTTCGTCGAATACGGTGCTCATGTTAAATCCCGAAGAGTACAGAGTGTAGGGCATTTTATGAGTATCTATCATAAAGTAGTTGCCGTATACGTCGAAAGTTTCGTTTTCTAAAAGATCTCTGAAGAATATCGCGCTGTTTACTTCGTCTTTGAGGGTGCCCACGTAGTTTTTGTTTATTGCGGATATTTCGTCCGCGGTATACATAAACGAAGCGGGGATATCTTTTGCTTCGAATACGAGGTCGTTGTGGATAACAAGTCCTTTAAGAGCGTTGATTTCGTCGTTTGTAAGGGTAAATCCGTTGTCCGCGCGGAATTTAGCCCAGCCTGCCTGACCGCTTGCCGCGTCCACGCTGTTTCTCAAATCGAAGTTGTTGAGATAGCCGAATTCTTTCGTCGTATAAACGTTGTAACCGGATACGATTTCGACTTCGAGGGATTTCGTATATTCGCTTGCTTCCGCGGCTTGTTCGCCGTTTAAAGCGGGGCTGACGTTGATGCGGAAAGTTTTGCCTATCGCTTCCGGTTTGAAATCGAAGCCGCAGGTTTTATTGTCAAAACTTTCGAGGTAGTCGTCGCCGTCAACAAGCGTATAGACAGCGATATCGGTTTTAAGCTCCAAAGTATAGCCGAAATCTTCGTTTTCGGGTTTAACGGGCTCGAAATCTTCGTTTACGTAAGATACGACGGGTTTAAAGAAAAATTCGTTATAATCGCCTACTTTATACGTTTTGTTAAGAACGAAGAATTCCGTCTGTTTTTCCGCTTCGCCGTCGCCTTTCTTGCCGGAATTCGCTTTGAATTCGGTTACGAACGCGGGCATTTCAACGCCGCTGAGCGTTATTTCGGAAGAGGAAGAATCGCCCGAGGAAGATGACGAATCGCCGGAAGTCGTGTCGGACGAAGACGGACTGTCGCTGTCCGAAGAGGAGTCGTCCTCACAGCCTACGATGCCGAGCATTGCGAACGCAATCACAAGGCAAATTAACAGTGATAATAGTTTTTTCATTATTGCCTCCGTTATTATACAGATATTTTACGTTATTTTTTAAGTTTCGGACGAGCAATGCTCGCCCCTACGTTTTTAACGAGTGAGTGATAGGCGTAAACGAGAAGTACCCGCCCCTGCGGATTAGTTCGTTACGGAAGGAGTTTTATTCTTCTTCACCGTTGTGATTTTAACGTACAGACTGACGTCCGCGCCTCCGCCCTGAACGGTGGGTGTAACCTTAAATGTCACGCTGTCGTTTTTAAGGAAAGTGACGGTAAGACTGTCGCCCTTTGAATCTTTTTCGACGGAAATCGAGCCGCTCGGGTTTTTGTCTTTATCGTAAAGCTTGTCTTCCTCGAAAGAGAATTTAAGGGTTTTGGTTTTTGCGTCGTCGGGGTAGGTTCTGAAGTTGATTTCGAAAGTCACCGCCTCGAAAGTTTCGTTTGCTTCGTCGTAGACGATATTGTCACCGATGACGACGTCGTACATTTCCGTATCGCTCACTTTGTATCTCGAAGAATAAACGATTTCTCTTTTGGTTCCGGAAACGTAAGTTTTCTTTTCCTCGGTTTCGGCTTTTAACTCGCCGTCCGGCAGATACTCGATTTGAGTTACGTATTTTACCTGCTCGCCAAGGTTCATTTTTACGCCTAAAAGCCCTACCATAAGTACGGAAGCCACGTATACGATTATTATTAAAAGTATTACCGATTTTTTCATAAAAGCCCCCTATTTCTCATAATAATAGGCTTTTATACTTTTCACGAATATAAAAGTCGTCACGCCGAAGAGAACGGCGGCTATAAGGAAAAGTTTTACGACCGCGCCGGTTATTCCGGGGTTTTCACCGAACAGAACGTATCCAAAGAACGCGAAGAACGCGCTCAGAATAAACGCCGTGAGCGTCGATTTGTTTTCGTTGGGGTTCTGCGCGCTTTCGCCAACCGTGGCGTATTGCTCGTTCTGCGGATTCATTATATCCGTAAGCGCGCTGTACAGTATGTGCGCCCATTGAACGAGTATAATCGTTCCCGCAAGGAGAGCTAAATCGTACCAATCGAAGCTTTCGTGCACGAACGAACCGAACACGATTACCGAAGCTATCATCGACGGCACGGAAAGTATCAGAAAGAAGGATAATTTCGCGAAAATCGGCTCGAGTATGTTTACGGGCTCGGTTTTCTTCATGTAAGCCGCTCTGCCCTCGCTGCTGAAAAGCTTAGCTATCATTCCGTTGGAAGCGAGCATGGGCAAAAGCATTATAAGAAGGCTGAACGCGTACGTCATAACCTGCCCGGCAAGCCTCGTGTTTATAGCGGAGTACAGCTTGTTCAGTATGAATATCATTACGGGAACAAGCATATACACGGTGAGGAAGCTTAAGGAAACGTCTGTATTCAGTATACAAAGGCGGAATTCTTTCAGCGTAAACGCGTAAAGTCTGCCGTGCTTTTTGTTGAGTTTCGCTTTGTTTATCGCTTTCTTTTCGAATTCGAACGATTTACTCATCATTCTGAAGAACAACGGGCGGGAAACAAAGTAGGTTGCCGCAAACAATACAACCGCGGAAAGCACGAGAATTCCGAAGTACATTGCCGTTCTCGTGGTGAAAATGCTGTAAGTGAGGGATTTGTTCTGTTCGCCCGTGAGCAAGTCCACGAGAGCCGCTACCGGCGGCAGATATTTGCCTATCCGACCGAAGAAATCCACGAGAGCGCGCCTGAGAGGGGGCACTATTTTAGTAAAATCGAGGTTTTCGGGTATTACTCCGACGACTGCCACCGTAGCCCATACGACCGCGCCCGCGAGAATGAAAAACAGTACGAGTTTCGTCGTCGGGTGTTTGTTTGCAAACCTTGCCACAAAAAGCGACGGAATCGAAATAAGCGCGGCTGCAAGCACCACTATGCACGGCACGAACAGCATTACGATGAAAGACCAGGGGATAAACCAGAATGTAAAGCGAGCCATGTTGAATATTCCGAAGCCTACGAGTATCGGAAGTATCAGCATGTATTCGCGTATTAGTTCGTAGATATAGTAAACTATGATTTTCGAGATGAAAATAACGTTCGCACTGACGGGGAATGTTATAAGCACCCGGTTGTCGTCCGCAAAGTACAGCGCACGCACAAGCTCTATCGTGCAACTTACGAGGGAAATCACGAGAAGCAGCGCAAGCACGAAAATCATTATTTTAGGCTCGTCCGACGCGTTGAATATGAAAAGAGTGAGGATTAAATTTACCAGATAGCACGCCGCCGCGGTTATGGCGAATTTAAGGAGCGTAAACACTATTTTGCGTATCAGCGTCCGTTTCGTATTCATAAAGCCGAAATCGAGTTTGTCTTTCAGCTGCATGAGGACGAGGGCTTTCAGCTGTCCCATTATTTTTCCTCCCCGCCGATCATTTTCAGATAGTATTCTTCGAGGGGGCATTCCTTTTCGATGTCTTTAACGTCTTTGGTTACGAGAATGTTGCCTTTCTTTATAATGGTGATTCTGTCGCAAATTCTTTCTACCACGTCGATTATGTGGCTCGAGAAGAACACTATGTTGCCTTCCGCCGCGTGCTGCTTCATGCACTCTTTTACCTGATAGATACTGTTCGGATCGAGCCCGGTTAAAGGTTCGTCGAGTATCCACAGTTTGGGATTGTGTACGAGAGCCGCCATTATGGTGATTTTTTGCTTCATGCCGTGGCTGTAAGTCTTGATGGGGTTGTCTATCGAGCCTTGCAGTTCGAACATCACTATGTGTTTTTCTATTCTCGCGGTGCGGTCTTCCTGACTTACGCCGTAAATATCCGCCACATAGTTAATGTATTGCCTGCCGGTCAGCTTTTCATACAGCGCGTAGTGGTCGGGAACGTATCCGATTAAGCTTTTTGCCTGAACGGGCTGTTTTTCGCAATCGAAACCGCAAACTTCTATGGAGCCTTCGGTTATCGGCTGAATGCCTACGATGCTTTTGATTATAGTCGATTTACCCGCGCCGTTAGGTCCTAAAAAGCCGAAAATTTCTCCGCCGCGGACTTCTAAGTTAGCGTCGCGAACGGCATAGTTTTTGCTTGTGGAATACTTTTTGGAAAAATGTTTGAGTTCGAGTTTTATTCCCGCGTCCTTATTCATAGGTTCTTCTATACTCCTTCCGGCAAGCGCGGACTGAAGCGCAAGCTCGTCAAGTTTGATTTTTTTGTTTCTGCGGTAGAGGTCGCCGCAAGCGTCCGCAACCGAGAAACCGAGTTCGTATATAAACCACATAACAAGTCCCATTCCCACGTAAACGACGAAGAAAAGCGACTGATACACAGGTCTTAGTTCGAAAGTATGCGTTCCTATATCGAAAGAGAGGCGAACGCTGTAAATCCTTTTAGCCCATTCGCCTACGGTGTCTACTATGTGCGTTCCGTAAAGGAAGAAGTAGTCGCACGCGGGTTTTTTATCCGCGCCGGTACCCGTCGGGGGGTAAAAGCCGTTCAGGAGCACGTTCATAAACAGCGCGAAAACGAAATACATAGAGAACCCTATTATAGAGTATTTGAACTGCTTTATCGTCGGGCGGTCGAATTGCTTTAGCGCGACGAGAAGCAGCGGCATGAAGAACGCGCAGTAATGGTTGTACCAAAATCTTATAGTCGCGTCCGCCACGAGCCTTTGCGCGCCGTCGTAGTTCGGCATAAGCATCGCGAGCAGAGCCCCGAACACGTTAATGAAATACGTGAAGTAGAACAGCTTCTGCATTCTGAAAACGAGGCAGAGGGGCACGAGGAACATTGCCGTGTTGCAAAGGTGAATAGGCCAGCTCGTCGGCTCGGTAACAAGCTTCGTGAAGGTTACCGTGTAGCAGTAAACGAACATCGCCGCGAGCGAAAAGTAGGTTAAAACAAGCCTTATCACATCTTTTTGCTGTTTTTTCAGCGCAAAGTAGAATATGAAAGGCACTATTATCGCCCCGTAAATTATAAGGCGGTGAAACAGCGTAAAATCTTTTATATTGTTGCACGTGTACGCGTTTACGCCGAAGAAGAACTGAATCCAATAATTGGGCAAAGCCGCCGCGAGCGCGAGGACGAGAGCCAATGCAAACAGCCCGGCTTCCTTAAGCGTTTTGATAAGCGGAATGTCTTTTTCCGTTATCGCTTTTATCCAATAATAACCTACGAGAGAAAGGGTTAATCCTGATTCGAGTCCGTAAGCTATCGTAGCCGCTATATTTTCCCATTTATCCGTTTTGAATACTTCCGAAGCCGAAATCCCTTTAAAGGAATCGAGGACGGAAAATTCTATAAAGCCGTTTAAAAAAGCCACCGAAATCACGCAATAAACGGGCAAAGCGAATAAAACGAGCCTGTCTAAAGTTTTGCTTTTAAAAAAGCCCTTGCAGGCTAAAAGCATTGCCGAGCAGAGAGAAAACCACTCTATCAGCATTGCCTGAACGGCTTTTTCAGCACCCTGCAAAGGATAAAGCAAATATGAAAAACTCTTGGGAACAAGGGTTAAATCGATTACGTGACTGTTGTAAGTCAGAAATCTTATGGAAAACAAGCAAAACAGCGCTATGGAAAGCACTTTTATATACTTTTCCGTTTTTAAACGGTCTTTATTTATTTTTTCACCGGCAATCAACGTTATGACGCCCGCCGCAATCCCCGCGACGATACATAAATACTGCATTTTACTATCTTCCGATTATCTTTGTCACAATTTTATCACAAACGAATGACTATGTCAACAATAAATAAGTGCAATGATAATTTTTTTTAATAAATAGTTAACGATAAGGATTCCATTCTTCATCACTAATTACCGAAAAGGCGGCTTTTCAGCCCTTTTTCCCGAGCGCTCGCTTGCAGTGCGTAAAGCACAACTTCGTTCGCGCTCGTTAAAAATCTTCTGAAAATACGCTCTTTTCGGCGCGAAGCGTTTTTGCGGAAAAGAAATCGCCGTTTAGCGGCATACGTTTTTGCAAGGTAAACGACCGAAATTGTACTAAACGTACTATAAG
>JALEKY010000042.1 GCA_022768945.1 Christensenellaceae bacterium
GCATGCAACTATCACTTTTTCGTTTGGCAAACGTAAAGTTTATGTAAATTTTTCAATCTCGAGAAAAAAACGCGGCAGAGCGACAACGTTCGGCTAAGGATAAAGCCGACGAGAGCTGTACTTTCGCCTCTGCAAAAAAAACATTAAAAAAGACCGCGGGCGGTCGATATTTCTCCTGCGGTCGTTTCTAATATAAGAAGTTGAAAACTTGCTTGCAAGGGTTTGGAACTTCGCCTTATTTCAAACTGTGATGCACAATTTATTGTGGCAGTTGCGTTTAGCAACTTAAAATTTGATTTAGGCAAATGATTTAAAACAAGAAATTTTTCGCCATAACAAGTTTGAAACGGCTGTGAGCAGTAAGCACCTGAAAGACAGCAGAATTAAAATTCTTCCCTTTATAAAGAATATTCCCGTTCCATCTCGAAGGTGACGTTAAATTACTTCTCCGAAAATAAAAACCGCCTTTTTCACACGTAAACGAGGGTTTTTTACTCGTCAGCCGCTACCACTCAAGCGGTGAAACCGTTAAATCGTTTTAACCGTTTTTAGACGCGAGCGGAAGAACAATCAAAAATTCCGTGCCAACGCCTTTTTCGCTCTTTACGTAAATTTCGCCGTCCGATACGTCCAAAATCTTTTTAACGAGCGACAGACCGAGTCCGTTTCCCTCTTTAGAATGAGAATTGTCGCCCTGATAAAACTTATCGAAAATCTTCCTTCTTGTGGTTTCGTCCATACCGCAACCGCGATCCTGCACGGAAAACAAAAACTTACCGTTTCTCGCGGCAGAATTTATCGTTATAGGTCCGCCGTAGCTCGAAAACTTTATCGCGTTGCCTATAATATTGAGCCAAACCTGCATTAAAAGTTCCTCGTTCGCATAAATTTCGGCGTTTACTATGTTAATATCGAGATCGATGTTCTTTTCCGTCCACTGCGTTTCGAGAAGCAATATCGCCTGACGGATTTGCTCGGCGCAGTCATACTTCTTTTTTTCGAAACTTTCGGCGTTATTCTCTATTTTCGAAAGCTTTAAAATGTTGCTTGTAAGGCTTGAAAGCTGTTTAGTAGCGATTATAATATATTTTGTATAGGTTTTTCTCTCTTCGGGCGAAAGAGTTTCGTCCTGTAAAAGAGTTGAATAGCCCTGAATTGTGGCAAGCGGCGTTTTGAATTCGTGTGACACGTTGGCTATAAAATCCTGCTTGAGGGTTTCGATACCGGCAAGATTTTTAACCATTCGGTTGAAGTTATCGATGAGTTCGCTCATTTCGTCGCTCGATTTATCGGGTTCTATCCGAACGTCAAAATCTCCGCTTGCAACCTTCTTTGTAGCCTGAGAAAGAATATTTATGGGCTTTAAAAACCTCCTCACGGCGAACATCGTTATTACCAAACCGAGCACGAGCGTACCGAGCATAAGCACTATTATAAGCACCGCAGGACTCCACTGCCAAGTGTTGCTCAGTTGGATTATTCCCGTCGCGCTTAAAATCAGCAATGTGGTTGTAAACACAAGATAGGTGGCAAGCATACTTATGAAGACAATCATTACAAGCTTAATATACAGCTTTCTCTGACTATCTTCTTTAAGCACATGCTTTAACCCAAGCGAATCAAACTTATCGCTCTTGCCCTTATTTCTCATTTTTCACGCTCCTTAACAAACTCATTATAAAGTAAAAGCCGCGTAAAACGCAGCTTAACTCACTTTTTAAACATTTTTTATCGCTTTATATCCAAGCCCGCGGACGGTTACTATTTCAAAATCTTTATTGTTTTTAAACCTGTCGCGCAGCCTTGTAATATGAACGTCCACCGTTCTTTCGAGCGATTCGCTGTACGGTCCCCAAAACTCGTCCATAAGCTGAGTTCTCGTAAAAATCTTATTCGGGAAAGACAACAGCTTGAACAGAATGTTGAACTCCTTTTGCGGAATAACCAGCTCTTCTCCGTTCGACGTCACAGTCATAGTGTCGTAATCGAAAACGGTAGAGCCGACTACAAGCCTCCTTTCGTTTGCGATTTGCGCCCTTCTTAAAAGCGCGGCAACTCTTAGCAGCAGTTCGTCTATGTCGATGGGCTTTACCATATAATCGTCTATACCTATCTGGAAGCCCTTTTGCTTATCCTCGTATTTGTCTTTTGCCGAAACGAACAAAATGGGAATGGTCGCGTTTCTGTCGCGAATGTTGTTGGCGAATTCATAGCCGTCCATACCGGGCATCATAATGTCCGAAACGACTATGTCTATATAGTTCGCGTCGAAAATATTAAGCCCTTCCGTTCCGTTAAACGCGGAATAAACGTTGTAACCGCTCTTAACGAGAGTGGTTTTTATAAGATGATTCAACATCTGATCGTCTTCTGCAATAAGTACATTGAACATAACAATACCCCTTTTAACCTAAGCATTTTAACATACTAATGTTAAATGTTTATGAATAGCCGGTGGCGATAGCGTCAGAACGTTAATTATTTAGTCCTAAGCGTTCTCATTGCGTTGAGAATTGCAAGTACTGCAACGCCCACGTCCGCAAAAACAGCGTACCACATAACGCCCGGAATATTCACCACCGCAAGCACGAGCACCGCGAGTTTTACCGCAAGCGCGAATACTATGTTCTGCTTGACAATGCGAAGGGTTTTCATCGAAATCGCCTTGGCTTCGGCTATCTTCGAAAGGTCGTCGCGCATAAGAACTATGTCCGAAGCTTCGATCGCCGCGTCGCTGCCTATTCCGCCCATCGAAATGCCTACGTCGGCTATCGAAAGCACGGGCGCGTCGTTTATGCCGTCGCCCACAAAACACAGCGTTTCATTCGATTTTTTCTCCTTGAGAAGCTCTTCCACCGCCGCAACTTTATCCTGCGGGAGAAGCTCGGCTTTGTACTCGTCTATCCCCAACATTCCGGCAACCTTGCCCGCAATCGCGCTGCCGTCGCCGGTCAGCATAACGGTACGAGCGCCTTGGTATTTGAGCTTTTTTATCGCGCTTTCGGCGTTTTCTTTAACGGTGTCGGAAACGATTATAACTCCCTCGTAAACGCCGTTTTTTGCGAGATATACGGCGCTTCCTATACTGTCGGTCTTTTCAAAAGACACTCCGTTGTCCGCAAGAAGCCCCGCGTTTCCGCATAGAATAACCTCCCCGTCTTTTTCGGCTTTTATGCCTTTGCCTGCAATTTCGGTAAGCGCGTATCCATCTGCCGAAACCTTCGGCGCGTATTCAATAATCGAACGCGCTATCGGGTGGAGAGAACCGCTTTCGCAAATAGCCGCAAGGCGAAGAATTTCGTCTTTGTTTTCCTCCGGATATATCTTCGTAACGCCGAAACTTCCGTGCGTGAGCGTACCCGTTTTATCGAAAACGAACGTGCGGGCTTTAGCCAGCATTTCCATATAGTTTCCGCCTTTAATCAAGATACCCTGTTTGGAAGCTCCTCCGATACCGCCGAAAAACGACAGCGGAACGCTTATAACGAGTGCGCACGGGCAGGAAACTACAAGGAACGTAAGCCCCGTTTCGATCCATCTTGCCCATTCCCCGTTAAAAAGCGGAGGAATTATCGCAAGCACGACCGCGCATATAACGACGGCGGGCGTATAATACCTTGCGAATTTTGTAATGAAGTTTTCGGCTTTCGCCTTTTTGGAAGACGCGTTTTCCACAAGGTCGAGAATTTTCGACACCGTGCAATCTACGAATTCCTTTTCCGAGCGAACCTTTACCGCGCCGCTTAAATTTATCGAGCCGCTTAAAACCTCGTCGCCCTCTTTAAACGAACGAGGCACGGATTCGCCGGTGAGCGAAGAAGTATCCATACTTCCCGAGCCTTCGATGACAATGCCGTCGAGCGGGAATTTCTCGCCCGCGCGAACAACGATGATTTCACCGACTTCGACCTCGTCAGGGGAAACTACTTCCTCCTTACCGTCGCGAAGTACGCACGCCGTTTCGGGGCAGATATTCATAAGCTCGGTAATGGACTTCCTCGATTTCCCCACGGCGTAGCTCTGGAAAAGCTCGCCTACCTGATAGAACAGCATAACAGCGATGGCTTCGGGATAATCGGCTATAAAAAACGCGCCGACCGTCGCTATCGTCATAAGAAAATTCTCGTCGAGAAATCCCGCGCTGAAAACGTTTTTAACGCCTTTGATCACAACGTCGTAACCGATAACCGCATACACCGCGACAAAGCTTAAAAGATATACCCAGAAACGGTAATCTTTTATTCCCTCGGCAATGTTGAAACCGTCTTTTTCGACTATGGCGAAGTCTTTAAGAGGAGTAAATTTATAAAGAACGAGTATCGCGGCGAACAGTACGCAGGATACAATGATTCTTATAAGATTTTTTTTGTTTTTGCTCATAAAAGTGCCCTTTTTCGCTTATAAACCGAGTATTTCGCAATCGGGTTCGATTCTCTTGCAAGTCTTTTTAACTTCAGCCATAACGCTTGCGGCGTCTGCTCCTTCTTCGAATTCAACGGTCATTTTCTGCATAATGAAGTTGACGTTCGCGTCCTTGACGCCGTCAAGTTTTTTAATGCCCGCTTCCATTTTAGCGGCGCAGTTAGCGCAATCGAGATCCTGAAGTTTGTAAACCTTTTTCATATTATTTTTCTCCTTTTTGTTTCTTAACATCATATCGAAACAGACTACGTTTCGAGTTTAACGAGTTTATCAGAAATCGGCATATCCGTCGCTTTTTCGGAATTGTTTTCTCAACCGTTCTCTTTTAAATGTTCGAGAGCCGTTTTGAAAATTTCGGAAATATGCTCGTCGTCAAGCGAGTAATAAACTTCCTTTCCGCTCTTTCTGTTTTTAACTATTTTAGTCTGCCTGAGAATTCTCAGTTGATGCGAAACCGCGGATTTCGTCATCGAAAGAAGCTCCGCTATATCGCAAACGCACAGTTCGGCCTCGAACAGCGCGGAAATAATTCTCGTTCTCGTGGAATCTCCGAAAACTTTAAAAAGCTCGGCAATATCGCACAGAGTATCTTCGTCCGGCATGGTTGCTCTCACCCTCTCCACAACGCTTTCGTGCACGAGATTGCATTCGCACTCTTCCGTATATTTTTCTTCCATTCGGTTTTGCCTCCCTTTTTATGTTTTCGTCTTGTTTAATTCGCCGCAATCCTGCCGCGAAGCTTAAAACGAACGGTTGAATAATTGTTCAACTGTTTGCAGTATATACCTTTATAAAGAATATGTCAACGGTTTTCGCTAAAAAAATAAAAAAATTTTTCCCTCAATCTCAAGTTTTAAAACGAGAGCGGTTTCGGACATAAAAAAAGAGCGAGCATTCTGCCCGCCCCTCAAAAAAGCGATTTTAAAATTCCTCTCCGCCGCCGGACGGAAAGAACGCGTTGACAGAGTCATTAGTCAGCCTCTCGCTTTCCGTTTCGCTTACCTCTATGTTTTTCAGACTTCTCGCGATAGCGCGCGTGCGTACGCCGATGAGCTTGTCAAGGTCGTTGTTCGCCATATTAAGGCGATTTTGTATCTGCGTCAGAATCTCGTTAAACTTGCCGAATTCCGTTTTTACCGAGCTTAAAACGCGCCATACTTCGTTGGTTTTCTTTTGAATGGCGAGCGTTTGAAAGCCCATTTGCAAGCTGTTTAAAAGCGCAGCCATAGTTGTAGGTCCCGCAACGGTTACCGAGTACTTAGATTGAAGCTCTTCTACAAGTCCGAGCTTGACGACTTCCGCATAAAGGCCCTCGACAGGCAGGAACATAACGGCAAAGTTGGTTGTGTGCGGCGGGCAGATATATTTTTCTTTAATATCTTTCGCCATACCTTTTACTCGCTGAACCATCTCCCTCTTTTTCAGTTCGAACAGCGCGAAGTCGTTCTCGTTATACGCCGAAACCATATCGTTGTAGACGGTGAACGGAAATTTCGAATCAATGGGAAGAAGCACCTCTCCGTCGTCGCCGCCGGGCATTTTTATTGCGAATTCCACGGGATCTCTTCCCGATTTGTTAGTTACTACGTTTTTAAGATACTGCTCGGGCGACAAAATCTGCTCGATAATCGCGCCGAGTTGAATTTCCCCGAAAATGCCCGTGGTTTTCACGTTGGAAAGCACTTTTGTAAGATTTACGACGTCTTTGGAAATATTCTGCATTTCGCCCACGGTCTTACCCACTTTTTCAAGTTCTTCGGATAAAAATTTAAACGACTCTTTAAACCGCTCGTTGAGCGTTTCGGTTAGTTTTTCGTCGACCGTACGCTTTATTTCGTTTAATTTTTTCTCGTTGCCCTCCTGCATCGCGGCTACGTTCCTCTCAAGCGTTACTCTTATGCTTTCGAGCTTTGCCGCCTGACTTCTCTCCATCGCCTCCAACCTTTCGGCAACTACGCGATCCCTCTTTTCGAGCTTTTCGTTCATACCCTCGAGCCTTATTTTCAAGTTATCGTTCGCCCTCGCGTTGGAGCTTTCCAAAACGGACGAAATCAACCTTACGTTTGAAGAAAAAGCGTCGGTTATGTCTTTTTTATCCTTTTCATCGAGAGAAATCTGCCCGTACGAACCTTTGCTTTTTATTCTGCTTAAGCATATAAGATTAGCGACGGCTAAAATTACCGTTAACGCCAAAAGAACAATCGTTATAATTCTTTCCATTTCAATTCCTCCGTATCTCCCTCTTTTTGCTTTTAAATATATTTTACAACTTTATTGTTAAAAAATCAATAACGACGAATGCCAGAAGCGGAAGTATTTTCCCGACAAATGTTTGACAAATTTCCGTTAAAAGTATAATATGTATATATTAATAAACTCGCAATGCGCACAGGCTTTGCTTTTTGCGCACGAAAAATAATCCGCGGTTGATAAAGCGGATTTCAGGAGAAGAAAATGTCTGAATTGATGGGCAATTTAAAAAGAACGGATATGTGCGGCTCGTTTCGCATAGGCGACGCGGGCAGAGAAGTAACCGTAATGGGTTGGGTTCAAAAGAAGAGAAACCTCGGCAGCCTTATTTTCGCAGATCTCAGGGACAGAACGGGGCTTGTACAGATAGTGTTCGACGAAAACGAGCATAACGGCACGTTCGAAAAAGCCGAAAGTTTGCGTTCGGAATTCGTTATAGCCGTAAAAGGCAAGGTAAGGGAACGTTCGAGCAAAACGACGAAAATCCCCACCGGCGACATAGAAATCCTCGCCGGCGAACTTAAAATTTTAAACGAAGCCGAAACCACCCCGTTCGAAATAACTGAAGAAAGCAACGTAAACGAAATGCTTCGTTTGAAATACAGATATCTGGATCTTCGCCGCGGCGAACTTCAGAAAATTTTTGCAACCCGCTTCGAAGTAACGAGAGCCACGAGAGAATACCTCGACAACAACGGCTTTATGGAAGTGGAAACCCCCATGCTCGGCAAATCCTCGCCCGAGGGCGCGAGAGAATATCTCGTTCCTTCACGCGTGCACCCCGGCTGCTTCTACGCTCTTCCCCAATCCCCCCAGCTCTACAAACAACTGCTTATGATTGCGGGCTTCGACAGATATTATCAGATTACGAAGTGCTTCCGCGACGAAGACCTTCGCGCAAACCGTCAGCCCGAGTTCACTCAGATAGACCTTGAAATGTCCTTCGTCGAAAAAATCGAGGACGTTTTATACCCCGTCGAAGGGCTTATCAAAAACATCTTCAAACGCGCTATAGGCATGGATTTGGGCGAAGAACACTTCCGCACGATGACATACAAGGAAGCTATGACGAGATTCGGCTCGGACAAGCCGGATACGCGTTTCGGACTTGAAATCGTGGACGTTTCGGAAGCCGCGGCAAAGTGCGACTTCAAGGTGTTTAAAGACGCGCTTGCAATAAACGGCATACTAAAAGGCAGCGTAAGAGCAATCAACGCGAAAGGCTTTGCTTCGAAACTTTCGAGAAAGGATATAGACGCGCTCGGAGAATACGTAAAAACGCTCGGCGCGAAAGGTCTTGCCTGGTTAAGCTATCCCGAGGGAGGGGAAATCAAAGGCTCTTTCCTTAAATTCTTAACGCCCGAAAACGTAAAAGAACTTTCCGAAGCGACCGACTTTAAGCCCGGTGACGTACTCTTCTTCGCGGCGGACAAAGACTACGTGGTATTCAACGCGCTCGGCGGACTCAGACTTTACCTCGGTGACAAATACAACCTTTACGATAAAAACTCCTACGATATTCTGTGGATTACCGAATTCCCGATGTTCGAGTACAGCGAGGAAGAAGAACGCTTCGTAGCGGTACACCACCCGTTCACCGCTCCGCTCGACGAAGACCTCGACCTTTGCGAAACGGATCCCATGAACGCGCGCGCCAAAGCGTACGACATAGTAATCAACGGTCAGGAAGCGGGCGGCGGCACGATAAGAATTCACAGCCGCGAGGTTCAGGAGAGAATGTTCAAAATACTCGGTTTCTCCGAAGCAGACATTAAGGAAAGATTCGGTTTCTTTGTGGACGCGTTCAGATACGGCGCTCCCCCGCACGGAGGACTCGCTCTCGGTCTGGATCGTTTCGTAATGCTCCTTACCAAGACGGACAACATCAAGGACGTTATCGCCTTCCCGAAGGTTCAGACGGCTTCCTGCGTAATGACCGACGCTCCCTCCCCCGTTACGGACAAACAGCTTAAAGAACTATCTTTGGCAATGTCCGATAGCGAAAAGAAAGCTTAATTTTTCCGCCAATGTTTTTTTGCGACGATTTTAAATAAAAACAGAGATAACCGCGAAAAATTCATTGACATTTAAAGTTTAATGTACTATAATGTTAAGGCTGATTAAGGGAAACTACCTTTAATCGGTCTTGGCGTTATAAATATGCACCATTAGCTCAACTGGATAGAGCGTCGGTCTACGGAACCGAAGGCTAGGGATTCGAACTCCTTATGGTGCGCCATAAAAAAGGACAAGGTTTCTGCCTCGTCCTTTTTTGTTATACATCGGCGGATAATGAAGAGGAGTTCGAATAAGAGCGGCGCACGAAGTAGCGCAAAAACGGTTCAGTGAAGCGTTTTTAGCGGCTGACCGAAGATTTTTGCAAAGCACAAGTCCGATAACCTAAATTTGCTTTGCAAAAATCAAGAACG
>JALEKY010000050.1 GCA_022768945.1 Christensenellaceae bacterium
TCAAAACGACTTTGTCCGAATTGACGATTATAACGAAATCTCCCGTATCGACGTTCGGGGTGAAGGTGGGTTTGTTTTTACCGCGAAGAACGGCTGCGACGCGCGAAGCCAAACGACCGAGCGTCATACCCGTAGCGTCTACCACATACCACTTTCTTTCCACATTCTGAGCGTTAGCCATATATGTTTTCATGATAGTACTCCTTAGATTTTTTTTGAGCGAACCGTGCTTTTGCGAAGCGTTGAATACAACCTTTCGCTGCAGACGCAATCCGCCTGTATATCAAGGAAAACCTTTTCCGAAGGGGCTACATCCGAAAACATTTTCCTCTATAAACTTAAAACGCTATAATATTTTAATAAATTTAATATTTATTGTCAAGCGTTTTTGCGCCTGCCCGTAAAATTTTTCTTAAATAAATTCTGTAGTTCCGTCCGCTGCTTTTTATTTCCCGTATTAAGGGCAAACTCTTTTTTCGGCTTAAGGGAAAAAATGTTTTTCAGCTTAACGGTAAATTCTCTTCGCCGTCGCAAGGGTATTCTACGGAAACGAGGGTAAGTCCCCTTGCCGGCATTGTTTTACCGAGAAGATTTCTGTTGCCGGACGAAAACGCGTCGAGCACGTTTTGCCTCGAAATTTTTCCTTCTCCGGCGGCAACAAGCGTTCCCGCCATAATGCGAACCATATTATAAAGGAAACCGTTTCCGGTCACGGTAAAAGTAAAAACTCCGTCGTCCGAAAGGGTTATCTTTGCGTCGTAAACAGTTCTCACGGTATCCGATACTTCCGAGCCCGTAGCCATAAAAGCCCTAAAATCTTTAGTGCCGATAAACAGCTCGCAAACTCTTTTCATCGCGGCGAAATCGAGAGGAAAAGCAACGAACGCGGCGTACCTGTCGGTAAGCGGTCTTATAACGTCAGAAACGTAAAATTTATAAGCATATGTCTTCTTTTTCGCGGAAAAACGGCTATGAAACTCTTCCGAAACGAGCGCGGATTTTAAAACTCTCACGTCGGACGGCAGCGCGCTGTTGAGCGCAGGCGCGAACCTTTCGGGGGGGATAGAAGAGTTCGTGTCGAAGTGCGCAACCTGACCGAGAGCGTGCACTCCGGAGTCCGTTCTGCCGCTCGCCGTAACCGAAACTTTTTCTCCGGTAACCGCAAGAACCGCGTTTTCTATTTGCTGTTGAACGGTAACGCCGTTCGGCTGAATTTGCCAGCCGCAATAGTTTGTACCGTCGTATTCCAAAGTAAGTTTAATTCTCATAAATCGCACCGTGAAAAAATCGTGCCATAGGCGTAAAGAATCGCAGTTTTCGTTAAACGGCCCATGGTATATACCACATCAGAATAACCGTGGCGAAAAGAACGGAAGAAGTCAAAGTCGCGAAGAGGTCGCGGAGCTTTAGCGTGAGCTTTTTATATTTGGTTCTTCCTTTGGAACCGGAATAGCATCTCGAGTCCATCGCGTCTCCGAGTTCTTCCGCGCGCCTGAACGCGCTCACGAGCAGAGGAATGAGAATCGGCACGAGAGCTTTCATTCTCGAAATAATATTGCCGCTTTCGAAATCCGCGCCTCTCGATTTCTGTGCGTTGATTATTCTGTCCGTTTCTTCGGAAAGGGTGGGGATAAATCTGAGCGCGATAGACATTATAAGCGCAAGCTCGTGTACGGGGAATTTAATATAAGTAAGGGGGTTAAGCAAACTTTCGATACCGGCGGTAAGGTCCATCGGCGTGGTCGTAAGCGTTAGAATGCAAGTAGAAAGAACGAGCATAATCAGTCTGAGCGACATAAAACCGGCGTTGTAAAGACCTTGTTTCGTTACCGAAAAAATCCACCATTTAAGAGCTACTCCGTTTATCGTAATCACTTCCGCGTCGGATGCTCCGTACAGAAAAACGTTTAAAACCGCGGCGAATATAACAAGGAAAAGAACGCCTTTCACGCTTCTTAAAACAGATTTTACGGGCACTTTAGCAAGCCATACGGCAAGCACGATAAAAACTACGAGCGGAAGGAATCCGATAAAAGTTTTTACCAGAAAAAGGAAGACGATATATGCGATTGAAATGAGCAGTTTTACCCTCGGATCCAGCGAATGAATTACCGATTGTGCGGGGTAGTACTGCCCGAAACTGATGTCTTTAAGCATTTTTATATCTGCAAAAACCGCTGATAACGTGCGTTTTAGCGAGTTTTTCTATAATATTCTGTCAATTTTTCTATAAAATCGTTCGTCTTGAAATCCGTATCGAGAGATACTCCTTCTTTTTCGAGCGCTTTGGCAAGATACACCGTAACGGGTTCTTCTATGCCCTTTTCGGCAAGGACTTTCGTGGAAAGGAAAAGCTCTTTAGGTGGGGCGCAATCGACAATTCTTCCGCCCGAGAAAACAGCTGCGGTTGTGCAGTTTTCGCAAACGTCGTCCATATCGTGCGAAACGATTATTATGGTTTTTACGTCGGTATCGTGCAGAGAATGCAAAAGCGAAGTAAGTTCGTTTTTGCCTTGCGGATCAAGCCCTGCGAGCGGTTCGTCGAGAATGAGAACCTCGGGTTTGGTAACTATAACGCCCGCGATGGCAACTCTTCTTTTTTGCCCGCCGGAAAGTTCGAAAGGCGACTTGTCCTTAACCTCGTCGAAGTTCAGACCTACCGCCTCTATCGCGTTTTTAACCGCGCGCTCGACGGCTTCCGGAACGTAATCGGGAAAGAAGTTTTTCACGCCGAAAGCCACGTCCGCAAAAACCGTTTCCCCGAAAAGCTGATATTCGGGGTATTGAAACACCATTCCGACTTTTGCGCGGAGTTGCTTCATTCTCGCCACATATGCTTTTGTATAGGCTTTATACGAAATTTTTTTTCCGTTTTTAAAGAAAAATCCGTTGAATTCGGTCGGTTTAGTGATGTTTTTATATTCTTTTTTAGAGTATTTTTTCAACGAAAACTCGCCCACGTAAAGCTCGCCTTCGTCAAGCGGCATAAGCCCGTTTAAGTGCTGAATGAACGTCGACTTTCCGCTGCCGGTATGCCCGATTATTCCGAAAAATTCACCCTCTTCGATTGTTAATGAAACGTCCTTCAAAGCCTCGGAAGCGAACGGCGTGTTTTTGTTGTAGGTGTAAGTCAACCCTTTCGAAACAATTCGCATAATGCCTCCGATAATTCTTCTTTCGTGAAAGCGTCGCCTTTTATAGGCAGACCGTTTTTACGCAGTTTTTGCGCGATATAGGCGGCTTTTGGCAAGCAAAGCCCGTACTTTTCAATCTCATCGGCAGACGAAAAAATCTCTTTCGGTGTGCCTTCTTTTACAATCCGACCGTCGGATACTACAATAACCCTGTCGGCGTTTATAGCCTCGTCCATATAGTGCGTGATGTCTATAACGGTCATGCCGTCCTTGTTTAGTTTTTTAACCACGCTCATAACTTCGTCGCGACCTTGGGGATCGAGCATAGAGGTGGATTCGTCCAAAATAAGTATGTCGGGTTTAAGCGCGAGAATACCGGCAATTGCTATTCGTTGTTTTTGTCCGCCCGAAAGCCTTGTAGGGGTGGAGCGGATAAACTCATGCATACCGACCGCGTCGAGCGCGTAGTTTATTCTCTCTTTGATTTCCTCTCTCGGAACGCCGATATTTTCCGGTCCGAAAGCGATGTCGTCTTCGACTATCGAAGCTACCATTTGGTTGTCGGGGTTCTGAAAAACCATGCCTGCGCGCTTTCTTATTTCAAAAAGATTTTTTTGTTCGCTCGAGCACAGCCCGAAAACTTTCACCGTGCCTTCTTTCGGAATAAGCAATCCGTTAACGAGTTTTGCAAGCGTGGATTTGCCGCTTCCGTTTCTCCCGAGCAGACAGGCGAATTCTCCCTGCTTTACGGTGAACGAAATATCTTTTATTACTTCGGTTTCCGAATAAGAAAATCCGACGTTTTGCATTTCAAGTGCGTTCATAACCTATATATTCTACCATATTATAAAATTTTAAGCAACTTTTTTCGCCGCGGAATAAACGGGGGATAAATTTTTCCGCATGGTCGCCGCCGGTATAAGTAATGTGCGGGTTTTGCTGCATAAAAAATAAAAACCCCCGTTTATCGCGTAAAAACGAAGGTTTTGCAATAAAAAAGGTGAAAGAGCGTAAACTCTTCCACCTTCAAAATATCGGTTTGAATTCCGAATTACTTTTTCATAGCTTCTTCAACCGCAACTGCAACGGCAACGGTAGCGCCTACCATCGGGTTGTTGCCCATACCGATAAGTCCCATCATTTCAACGTGAGCGGGAACGGAGGACGAACCTGCGAATTGCGCGTCGGAGTGCATTCTGCCCATGGTGTCGGTCATACCGTAGCTGGAAGGACCTGCCGCCATATTGTCGGGGTGGAGGGTTCTGCCCGTGCCGCCGCCGGAAGCAACGGAGAAGTACTTCACGCCGTTTTCAACGCACCATTTTTTGTAAGTGCCTGCAACGGGGTGCTGGAATCTCGTGGGGTTGGTGGAGTTACCGGTGATGGAAACGCCTACCTTTTCAAGCTTCATTATAGCTACGCCTTCGGGAACGTTGTCCGCGCCGTAGCACTTAACGGCAGCTCTCGGGCCGTCGGAGTAAGCTTTTTCGTATTCTACTTTAACCGTTTCGGTGAATGGATCGAAAGAAGTTTCAACGTATGTGAAGCCGTTGATTCTCGAAATAATCATAGCGGCGTCTTTGCCGAGACCGTTAAGGATAACTCTCAAGGGTTTTGTTCTTACCTTGTTAGCGTTAAGAGCGATTTTGATTGCGCCTTCCGCAGCGGCGAAAGATTCGTGACCTGCGAGGAAGCAGAAGCATTCGGTTTCTTCGCTGAGGAGCATTTTGCCGAGGTTACCGTGACCTAAACCGACCTTTCTGTTTTCGGCAACGGAGCCGGGGATACAGAAGGACTGAAGACCGATACCTATAGCGGCAGCTGCGTCGGCTGCTTTAACGCAACCTTTCTTTATAGCGATTGCCGCGCCTACGGTGTAAGCCCAAACCGCGTTTTCAAAGCAGATAGGCTGAGTTTCGCGAACTATCTTGTCGCAGTCGATACCTTTTGCAAGGGTAATATCTCTGCATTCTTCAACGGAAGAAATTCCGTATTCTTTAAGACAAGCGTTAATTTTGTCGATACGTCTTTCATAGCTTTCAAATAATGCCATAATCTATCTCCTTACTCCTTGCGCGGATCGATGTATTTGAACGCTCCGTCAAATCTGCCGTAGTGACCGAGAGCCTTCTCGTAAGCTTCGTTAGGCGTTAAACCTTTCTTGATGAAGTCGGTCATTTTGCCGAGCGAAACGAATTCGTAGCCGATAATCTGCATATCTTCGTCGAGGGCAAGGCGGGTAACGTAGCCTTCAGCCATCTCGAGATAGCGCGCGCCTTTAAGTTTGGTGCCGTACATGGTACCTACCTGCGAACGCAAACCTTTGCCGAGGTCTTCGAGTCCCGCGCCTACGGGCAAACCGTCTTCGGAGAAAGCCGATTGAGTTCTGCCGTAAACTATCTGCAGGAAAAGTTCTCTCATAGCGGTATTGATAGCGTCGCAAACGAGGTCGGTATTGAGAGCTTCGAGAATGGTTTTGCCGGGGAGTATTTCGCTTGCCATAGCTGCGGAATGCGTCATACCGGAGCAACCGATCGTATCGACGAGAGCTTCCTCGATGATACCGTTTTTAACGTTGAGCGAAAGCTTGCAGGCGCCCTGCTGAGGTGCGCACCAGCCTACGCCGTGAGTCATGCCTGAAATGTCGGTAATCTGCTTAGCGTTTACCCACTTTCCTTCTTCGGGTATGGGGGCGGGTTCGTGATTGGGACCTTTAGCCACGCATACCATTTCTTCAACTTCGCGTGAATATTGCATAAAAAAGTTTCCTCCGTTTTTGTTTCGAAAGCATTATAGCATATTTTTAAATTCTTTTCAATTATTTTTAAGGGCTTTTTGCAGTCGAATCGTTTGATTTTTTACTTGACCTCGTCGGGTAAAACCTATATAATATATATAATAATGTAGTAAACGGCGGACGAGAGGAAATAAGCGAATAAAATTTTTTCTCCGCCGATATGTTTTTTAAGGAGTAATCAATGAACGTTTTCGACACTCTTAAAGCGCGCGGCTTTATCAAGCAAACCATTTACGAAGAAGATTTATACAAAAAGCTGGGGAGCGAAAAAGTCACTTTCTACGTGGGTTTCGATCCCACGGCGGACAGTCTTCATATCGGTCACTATATCCCGATTATGGCTATGGCGCACATGCAAAGGGCGGGGCACAGACCTATAGCTCTTTTCGGCGGCGGAACCGGAATGATAGGCGATCCTTCGGGCAGAAGCGATATGCGTCAGATGATGAC
Organism: Christensenellaceae bacterium; assembly: GCA_022768945.1. Lineage (GTDB taxonomy): Bacteria > Bacillota > Clostridia > Christensenellales > Borkfalkiaceae > RGIG3732. The sequence continues at coordinate 6,382 of JALEKY010000050.1, forward strand.
GAAGGAAACCATCGACCACAACATAGAGTGTTTTAAAAAGCAAATGTCCCGTTTTATCTCGTTCGAGGGAGAGAACGGCGCGATAATAGCGAACAACGCAGATTGGCTCCTCGGACTCAATTATGTGGAGTTTTTGCGCGATATAGGCGTTTATTTCTCCGTAAACAAGATGCTTACCGCCGAATGTTTCAAACAGAGAATGGAGAAAGGTCTTACGTTCTTCGAGTTTAACTATATGCTCATGCAGGGGTACGACTTCCTTCAGTTAAACAGAGAATACGGTTGCTCGCTTCAGGTCGGCGGCGACGATCAATGGTCGAATATGCTTGCCGGCGTAAACCTTATAAGAAAGAAAGAGCAGAAGGACTCGTTCTGCCTTACCTGCACGCTGCTTTTGAACAGCGAGGGCAAGAAGATGGGCAAGACGCAGAAAGGCGCGCTTTGGCTGGACGAAAACAAATGCTCCGTTTACGATTTCTATCAATACTTCAGAAACGTGGAGGACTGCAAGGTCGCGGAGTGCATGAAGCTTCTCACGTTTATGGAACTCGACGAAATAGAAGAGCTTACAAAATATAACGACGAGCGCATAAACAAGGCTAAAGAAAGACTTGCTTACGAGGTAACTAAGCTCGTCCACGGCGAAGAAAAAGCGAAAATCGCCATGGAACAGGCTCGCGCGGCTTTCGGAGGAAGCAGCGAGAATATGCCTTCGGCGGAAATACCTTCGGACGTAAAAACGGTCGTCGACGTTCTCGTCGCGGTAGGCGCGGCGAAGAGCAAGGGAGACGCGAGAAGACTTATCGAGGGCGGCGGCGTTTCCGTAAACGACGATAAAATAACCGATATATCCGCTGCGATTCCCGACGGAACGAACGAGTTTATTCTTCACAAGGGCAAAAAGGTTCATATAAAAGTGTCGGTAAAGGGATAAAAAAGAAATGCAACCTCTTATAAAATGGCCGGGCGGTAAAACTTCCGAGCTTGAAATTTTAAAAAAGCATCTGCCCGAGTATAGCGGCAGATACATAGAACCGTTTTTCGGCGGCGGCGCGTTGTTTTTCGACATCTCTCCCGAAAAATCGATAATTAACGATATTTCTAAAAATTTAATGACGTTTTACCGTTTTATCGGCAGCGGAAATCTGAAATTCCGCCGTTGCGTCAGCGGAATAAGCGAGGAATGGTCGCTTATAAAAGAATACTGCAACGAAAAAACGGACTATTTCGCTTCCGTCTACCGTCAGTATAAGGACGGAGAGATTGCCGAAGAAGAACTTTTAAACAGATTCCGCGAGTATACCAAAACGGCGGTCGAGTTTATTGCCGGCAAATCGCAGGTCATATCCGATAAAGAAACGTTCGGCAACGAGCTTTTCAGAATGGTTTCCGACAAACTTTTGAGAACGGCTAAAAACGAGGAGAAATTCGGCGTTTTGTCCGACGAAGACTTAAAAAACAATATTCTGACGGGCTTTACCGCCGGTTATTATATGTATATGCGCACGATGCTCAACGCGATGGAAAAGGATAAGTATCTGTTCATTTCCGACGAGTATAGAATAGCCGTGTTCTTCTTCGTCCGCGAATTCTGCTACGGTTCGATGTTCCGCTACAATAAAAACGGAGACTTCAATATCCCGTACGGAGGAATCGCTTATAATTCAAAGGATTTCAAGAAAAAGGCGGACGCGCTTTTTTATCCCGAAACGGTAAAGGCGTTATCCCTCGCGGAGATTTTTTCAACAGATTTCGAGGAAATATTTAAAATGGCGAGGGCGGACGATTTTATATTCCTCGATCCTCCTTACGATACAGATTTTTCCGATTACGAAACGAACGCTTTCGGCAAAGAAGAGCATAAACGTCTTGCCGAGTGTATTGCGAACACGAAATCCAAGTTCCTGCTTATCATCAAAAATACGCCGTTCATATGGGATTTGTATGACGGCAAAGGATATAATATTTTCGCTTTCGACAACAAATACGCGTACACGGTAAAAGGCAGAAACGATCGCAACGTGGAGCATCTTATAATTACAAATTATTGATTCGAATATGCGCGGAGACGTGCGGAGAAGCATAAGTAAGCTGACCGAAAACTTACGATAATGTGAGAAAAAGGCGGCTTTTATTAAAAAAGGATATAACTGATATGGAAATAATCAAAAAAATAGCTAAAAAGAACGCCGATATATACGCGGGCGGAAGAGTCCCTACTATAGCATTTTTCGGTGACAGCGTAACGCACGGTTGCTTCGAAATATATCAGACGAGCGAAACTGCGCTCGAAACGGAATTCGACCAGAGAAACGCATACCACACCATACTTAAAAATCTTCTTTCCGACATTTTCCCGAAATGCCCTCTCAACGTTCTTAACGCCGGCATATCGGGGGATAACGCAACCAACGCTTATCCGAGGCTCGAGAGAGACGTACTCAGCTTCAAGCCCGACCTCGTCGTCGTTATGTTCGGTCTTAACGATTGTTCCTCGGGTGAACAGGGCTTGGATTCATATGTTTTGAATTTGAAAAAGATTGTAAATGATTGTCTTTCTTCGGGTGCGGAAGTAATTCTCATGACGCCTAACGATATGGTGTCAAGCGTCGATCCGCATATCGAATATTATCAGGGCGATTTCGTTAAAAAGGCTGTAAAAAATTGCGTTGAAGTGAGAAATAAGGGATATTTGGATAATTACGTAAACGCAATGAGAAAAGTTGCGGCAGAGCTTAACGTGCCGCTGTGCGACGTGTATGCGAAGTGGCAGGCTCTCGAAAAAGCAGGTGCGAACGCTTGCGAAATGCTTGCAAACCGCATAAACCACCCCGCTCGCGCAATGAACGCTTTGTTTGCATATTCCCTTCTCGATACATTGATAAAGGACTGAGCTCGGAAGCCTGAACAGGTTTTTGTAAAATGAAAACAGTTTTTGCCGTGCGGAACAAAAACAGTTGCTTTTTTTATTCCGCGCGTGTATAATAATATTAAAGATAAACGAATATACCGTTTGCGGAAGAGTAATCGTAGGAGCGGAAAAGAGAGCGGGTGGCAGGTGAAAGCCTTGCGGTTTCTTATGATGAAAGTGCGTCGCATATAATCGGGAAAGGAGCTTTTTACTCCCAGGTGAGCCTGCCTATAAAAGGAAACGAGGGCTTTCAGCCGAAGTAAAGTGGAACAGCGATGAACTTCATTCGCCTTTACGACATATAAAGTATTGTCGTAGAGGCTTTTTTTGCGCAGTCGCTCCGCCGACTATACGCGCGGTTACTCTGCAAACTTTACTCAATGTTGTCCGAGCGAAACACTTTGTAAACGCTCATAAAACGCTTTATAAAAGGAAAGAAATGTTAAAAATAAGTAAAGATATAACCGCCGCGATGAATAACGATCCCGCGGCAAGAAACAGGTTTGAGGTTTTTCTCACCTATCAGGGCGTGCACGCGTTGCACAATCACAGGGTTGCCGGTTTCTTTTATAAAATCCACTTAAAATTGCTTGCCCGCATGATTGCCGGGTGGGGAAGGTTTACCACGGGTATAGAAATTCACCCCGCCGCAAAAATCGCCCCGGGGGTTTTCATCGATCACGGCGCGGGCGTAGTTATAGGCGAAACCGCCGTTGTGGAAGAAGGCGTGGTAATCTATCAGGGCGTTACGCTCGGAGGGAAAGGCGACCACGCGGCTAAGGGGCAGAAACGCCACCCCACTATAAAAAAAAGCGCGGTAATCTACGCAGGCGCAAAGGTTCTCGGAGATATAACCGTCGGGGAATATTCGGTCATCGGCGCGGGCAGCGTGGTGCTTAAAGACGTTCCGCCCTGCGCGACCGTAGTCGGCGTTCCCGGCAGAATAATAAAAATAAGAACGTGCGACGGCTGCGCAAATAAAGGCAAAGAAGCCTGCTGTCTGTCGGAAAAAAGCTTGTCCGCTTCTTCTGAAAAGACCGACGACATCGCGGATTCTTCTTCAGGCGCAGAAAATCAAAACGAATAAAAAACCCGGTAAAACACACGTTAACGGTTGTTTTTTATGAAATCTTTATACAAAAACAAACCGAGAGGTAAAAAATAAATGAAACTTTACAATACGCTTACGAGAAAAAAAGAAGATTTTTCTCCTATGGACGGTAAATGCGTAAGAATGTATTCGTGCGGACCTACCGTTTATAATTACGCGCACATAGGCAATCTGCGCACCTATATTTTTATGGATTTGCTCAGAAGGACTTTGAAGTACGAGGGCTATAAAATAAAGGGCGTAATGAACATAACGGACGTAGGTCATCTTTTGTCCGACTCGGACGACGGCGAAGACAAAATGCAGAAAGCTGCCCGCGAACAAAATAAAAATCCCTACGAGATAGCCGAGTATTACACGAAAGTCTTTTTCGAAGACCTTAACAAGCTCAATATCGGCAAGCCGGAAATCACTCCCAAGGCGACGGACCATATTCCCGATATGATTAAATACGTAGAAGGCTTAATCGAAAAGGGCGCGGCATACGAAACGGCGGACGGAATATATTTCGACATTTCGAAATTCCCCAAGTACGGAATGCTTTCCGGAATAAAGCTCGAAGAGCAGCAAGCCGGCGCAAGGGTTGAGGTGAACGACGGCAAACGTCACCCCGCCGATTTCGCGCTCTGGAAAAAAGCTCCCAAAGAACATATAATGCAGTGGGACAGCCCGTGGGGTAAAAGTTATCCCGGTTGGCATATCGAATGCTCGGCTATGAGCAAAAAGTACCTCGGAGAGGTGTTCGATATTCACACGGGCGGGGTAGACCATATTCCCATTCACCACGAAAACGAGATAGCTCAAAGCGAAACGTTAACAGGCAAGAACCCCGCGCGTTTCTGGATGCACGGCGAGTTTATGCTCGTCAACGGCGGAAAGATGAGTAAATCTCTCGGCAACACGTATACGATAGCGCAGCTTGAACAAATGGGGTACAAGCCCATGCATTTCAGATACTTCTGCCTTAACGCTCATTACAGAAAGAAGCTCAACTTCACGTTCGAAGGGCTTGACGCGGCAAAGGTGTCTTACGAAAGGCTCGGTTCGCTTCTGCTTAAGCACAAGGCTTCTCCTGCAAAAACGGACGAAAAGCTTTTAGTCGACTACAAAAAGCAGTTCGAGGACAATATCACCGACGACCTTAACGTACCCGGCGCGCTCGGCGTGCTGTGGACTATGCTCAAAGAACCGTTTTCCAAGGATATTTACGAACTCGCGCTTGATTTCGACAGGGTTTTCGGTCTTTCGCTTGCCGATTACAAAGAGGAAAAGCAGGAGCTTGACGTTCCCGCCGAAGTAAAGGCGATTGCCGAAGAAAGGTTCGAAGCGAGAAAGAATAAAGATTGGGCTAAGTCGGACGAGCTGAGAAACAAGCTTGCCGAACTCGGTTACAGCGTAAAAGACTCGAAAGACGGATACGAGCTGTCGGTTAAAGAATAAAATATCGAAAACAATGGGTAAAGTAACGGGCTTTATAAAAAGCCGGATAATGGTGATTATCGCCTGGACGCTCGCGATAATCTCTATGTTTTTCGTGCCGATAGATAAAGAATACCTCGGGTATTTCGATTTATCCACGCTCGCGTGTCTGTTTTTAACGTTACTTGTAGTGGGCGCGTTTTCGAATATTCACACGTTCGAAATCGTATCCCGCAAGATAGTATCGCTTCTGAAAAATACCAGGAGAATGATTCTCTCCGTCGTATTTATAACGTACGTCGGCTCTATGATTCTCGCAAACGATATGGCGCTTCTTACTTTTTTGCCGCTCGGGTGGATGTCTTTAAAAAAATCCGGGCAGCAAAAGTATACGGCGTTCACGTTTATAATGCAGAACATAGCGGCAAACCTCGGCGGAATGTTAACGCCGTTCGGCAACCCTCAGAATTTGTATCTGTATTCGTATTACAATATATCCAACTCGGAATTTTTCGGGGTAATGTTCCCTCCGTTCGCAATATCGCTCGTTATCATATTTGCGTGCTGCATGTTCGTTCGCCCCGAGCCTCTCGAACTTCGGGATACGGAGGGATACTCTTTCAATCTTAAAAGAACGATTATTTATTCCGTGTTGTTCGTAATTTCGGTGCTTGCGGTGTTCAGGGTGTTCCCTTGGTATTATCCGCTCGCGTTCGTATCCGTGGCGATGCTTTTTCTCGACGTAAAAGCCTATCTCAAAGTCAGCTACTCGCTTCTTCTTACGTTCTGCGCGTTTTTCGTGTTCAGCGGAAACGTTTCGAGGATAGATTTTATAAGGGATTTTCTTTGCTCGCTCACCGAAAAGAATACGCTTCTCACGGGCGTTGTCGCATGTCAGTGCATATCCAACGTGCCTACCGCCGTGCTGCTCTCGAGGTTTGCAACCGATTACCGCGCGCTCCTCGTAGCGGTCAACATCGGAGGAGTGGGAACGCTTATATCCAGCCTTGCGAGTCTTATAACATTTTCCAAATATCGCGAAGTGCAGAAAGGAAAAACACTCTCGTACATAGGCTTGTTCTCGGCGTTTAACTTTTCGTTTTTATTGCTTCTGACCGCGGCGGAATATCTGTTTATCTATGTTTTGTAGGCGGCGGAACGACAAGCGGATAAAGGCATAAAAAACAGTAAAAATCCAAACGTAAAACAATACAAAACAAGCAATTATTCTCAGAAAACGCGTGATATTTTTATTTTGATATTGACAAAGTTTTCTCCGGGAATTATCATATAAACAAAAATACCTATAAGGAGAATGAAATGAACAAAGGAATAATGATTGCCGGCACCACGCTTGTAGACGTAATACAAATGGTTAACGGCTATCCCGAGCAAGGCATGCTCGAAACTATTAAGTCGGAGAGCTTTGCCGTCGGCGGCTGTTTGCCGAATACGGGTATCGACATCAAGAAAATCGACAAAGATCTTCCGCTCAAAGGCGTTGCCCGCGTGGGAAACGACGACAGAGGCAGATTTCTTCTTTCTGAACTTGACAAGTACGGAGTCGATTGCACTTACGTAAAAACGGACGACTCGGTCACTACGAGTTACTCTAACGTCGTAACCGTTATGCCGACGGGGCAGAGAACGTTTTTCCACTGGAGAGGTGCGAACGCGAAGTTTTCTCACGACGATATTCCTTTCGATAACCTCGATTGCGACATATTCCATATAGGTTATCTTCTTTTGCTCGATATTCTCGACGAAGAGGACGAGCAGTACGGCACTAAAATGGCTCGCGTTCTGCACGACGTAAAGACTAAGGGCGTTAAAACGTCCATAGACGTCGTCAGCGAAACCACAGGTAAGTTCCCGAAAATAGTCGTTCCCGCGCTGAAATACTGCGACTACTGTATTCTTAACGAGGTCGAAGCCGGCGAGGCGGCGGGTATACCGGCAAGAAATGCGGACGGCTCTTTAAACTATGAAAACGTCAAAAAAATTCTGCATAAATTTATGGATTTCGGCGTGGGCGAAGTAGTTATCGTCCATTGTCCGGAATGCGGCTTCGCGCTCGATAAAAACGGCAGATACGAGGAAGTCGGCTCGCTTTCCCTTCCAAAGGGATACATTAAGGGCAGCGTAGGCGCGGGCGACGCGTTCTGCGCGGGTTCTCTTTACGGCCTTTATAAGGGAATGGACTTAAAAGAAATTTTAAAATTCGCTTCGGCGGTTGCGGCATGCAATCTTTCCGCTCCCGACTCGATAAGCGGAGTTAGAAGCTATGAGGAAACTTTGAGGCTTGAAAGTTCTTTCGAAAGGAAAAGTCGATAATTCGTGCGGCGGTTGATTATAACTCACCGTAGGGGCGAGCGTCGCCCGTCCGCTTTATATGCGGCTAAAAAAAGTAGGGGCGAGCGTCGCTCGTCCGAAGTAAACAAAATTTCGAATAACCGCCGGTTGTCCGAAAAAAGTGCCGTAAAACGCACGTAAATCAATAAAATTAAACGCGCACGGGAAGCTCGGAGCGATACGCTACCGCAAGAGGGTAGCCGCCGACGGCTTAAAAAACTATAATAAACCCGAACGCGAAAGAAGGTTAAAATGAAAAAATTTGTAATGTACGGAGCAGGCAACATCGGCAGGGGCTTCATCGGAAAGATTATGAGCGAAGCCGGCTACAAGGTCGGATTTGTAGACATCAATCCCGCTGTCATAGGCGAGCTTAACACAAAGCGTCGCTACCCCGTGAACATCGTTACTTCCGAAGAGAACAAAGAAGTATGGGTTGAAAACGTATACGGCATCGACGGAAAAAACGAGGAAGAAGTTTCCGAAGAAATCGCTTCATGCGACGCTATGGCAAGTGCCGTCGGCGTAAACGTTCTCAAGTTTATAGCAAAGAACGTCGCCCTCGGTATACAAAAGAGAATGGAAAGAGGGGCAAAGCCGCTCAACATAATTATCTGCGAAAATCTTATAGGGGCGGACGCGTTTTTAAAAGAACTCGTTAGGGGATACCTTCCCGAAGAATACAAAGCCCGTCTTGATAAAGAAGTAGGTTTTGTAGAGGCAAGCATCGGCAGAATGGTTCCCGCAATTACCGAGGATAAGAAGCAAGGCGAAAACCTCCGCGTATACGTAGAGCCGTACAACATTCTCCCCGTCGATAAGGACGCGTTCAGAGGGGAAATGCCTGAATGTAAAAATCTGTATCCGTTCGCTCCGTTCAACCTGTTTATACAAAGAAAACTTTTCATGCACAATATGTCGCACGCAACCACGAGCTATCTCGGTGCGCTTTACGGCGACGAATACGTATATCAGAGCATTGCCCGTTTCGACGTGAAATACGTTGCTTACAGGGCTTTGTCCGAATCCGCAAACGCGCTCGCAAAAGAAAATCAAGTTGATATACTTCCTCTTTTCGATCATGCGGACAATCTTTTGTATCGTTTCACAAACACCGCGCTCGGTGATACCGTCGCGAGAGTCGGCAAGGACACGATAAGAAAACTCGGGGAAAACGACCGTCTTGTCGGCGCGCTCAAACTCTGCAAAAAGCACGGGGTAGAGCATTCTTACATTTGTATTGGTATCGCGGCGGCTCTTCTGTTTGCACCCGAAGGCGACGAAAGCAGCAAGGAAGTAAAGGCTTACACGGAAGAGAACGGAGTTAAAGCCGCTTGCGCGAAATATATGAATATGGCTGAAGATTTCGCTGAAGAAGTTTCTTTAATCGCGGAAATTTACGCTAAATTCAAAAACGGCGAAAGCGTTCCGTCCGTAATTTCGTTCGTTGAAAAATACAACAACAAATCGATGAAAGTTTAATTTGCAAGCACCGCTTGTTATAAATACTCACCGTATGGGCGGTCATCGCTCGTCCTCGGTAGACTCGTTTTAAAAAAGTAGGGGCGAGCATTGCTCGTCCGCATAATAACAAAGTATATCGACAAGCGCTTATCGTCCTAAATACTTACCGTTGGGGCGAGCATCGCTCGTCCGTAAAAGTGCTTTAAATCGCACATAAACTATAAAAATAAGGAGAAAATTTGTATGAAAAAAGAAGAATACGCAAGACTCAGAGAGAAAGCATTGGAGTATTATAAAAAAGCGAACATCGTTTTGACCGACGAGGAAAAAGCAAACGTAGAGGTTGCCGACTTCGGTCTTAACATGTGTGAAAAAGTCGGTCTTGAAATCGTCACTTACGTAAACACCTCCAAGGTTTGCGCTAAAGAAATGGTTTTGTTTCCCGGTCAGACCTGCCCCGAGCACAGACACGTCCCCTCTTACGGCAGAGACGGTAAGGAAGAAACCTTCCGCGTTCGCTACGGCAAGGTATACCTCTATGTAGACGGTGAACCCGCAGAAAAAATTCAAGGTACGCTTCCTCCCACAAAGACTACGGTATATCACGAAGTAATCCTTACTCCCGGCAAACAATACACAATTATGCCCGGCACTCTTCATTGGTTCCAGGCGGGCGAAGACGGCGCGGTAGTATCCGAGTTCTCCACCACAAGCACGGACGAAACGGATTATTTCACCGACGAAAAAATCGTTCGCGCTCCCTCCGTGGAAGACTGATCGAAATAGGTCGTCGCTTAGGTTTTTTATGATTAACCACATAAATCGCACATAAACGAGGGTTTTTGAAGAATGAATAAAAAAATGAACTGCTTACGTCAGGTTTGTTATGCGGACAGAGTTACCGTGAATTCGGGCAAATCCGACGGCTTAAAACTTATTTATTGCGCTGCGGGCAAACTCGGTTTTATCTTAAACGAAAGCAAATGTCTTGACGTTGCGTCCCTCTCGGTAAACGGAGAGAACGTCAGTTTTATAAGCAAAAACGGCTTTACGAATCAACAGACGGGTTTTTTGAAAAACTTCGGAGGCGGAATGCTGTACACGTGCGGGCTTGACGCGATAGGCGATATAAAAGGGCATCTGCTTCACGGTCTTATTCATAATATCCCTGCCGAAAACGTCGTTGTAAGCTGCACCGATGAAAAACTTGTAATCACCGGAGAAATGCGCGACAGCGCCCTCTTCGGAGAAAATCTGCTGCTAAAAAGGACGATTACAGCTTATACGAAGGAAACGAAAATCGAGATTTCCGACGAGCTTGTAAACGAAAGTTACCGCACGGAGAAATATTGCCTTTTATATCACGTTAATTTCGGCTACCCGTTCCTCGGTGAAAACACCGTCTTGGAAACGAACGCAAAGGAAATTATTCCCCGCACCGAAAAAGCCGCGAAGAACATGGCGAACGTACTTAAATTCGAGGCTCCCGTCGACAACGAGGAAGAAGAATGTTTCTTCCATAACGGAGCTACCGCGATAACCGTTCGCGGTGAAAATTCGCTTAAAGCCACCGTCTCTTATACCGGAGATATGTTCGGTTTTATAGAATGGAAAAGTTTCGCTTCGGGCGATTATGCACTCGGTATCGAGCCTGCTACTTCCGCTCTCGACGGCTATTTCGAGTATAAGACAGTTGAGCCGAGCGAAACGAAAAAGTACGGAGTAACAATCTCGTTCGAATAAAAAGCGGCTGCACTTGGTTGTAATAAATTTAAAAGCCCCTTGTTTTTGTGAGAAACAGGGGGCTTTTTTTCTTTTAAGCAAAATCTCGCTTTAAATTTTTATTATCAAACGCGGCGGAAGTTTTTACGCAAGTTTTACCACGTTCATAAGAGTGTTGTCGTACGTTACGGTCGGTGTGTTTCCGAGAAGCAACTGCACCGTAGTGCCGCCCGCCGCATTTAATAAAACGGTCTTGGAGAGGTTTCCGCTCGTTCCCGAAGCCGAAGAAACAAGCGAAGATTCAAGCGGCGTTCCGTTTACGTTTAGTTGAAGCGTTCCCGTTTCCGCGTTTGCGGAAGTAAAGTTCGAACCGTAAGTTACAAGGTAAGTTCCTTCCGAAAGCGTAACCGTACCGGTTGTCGGGGCATAGGTTATCTCCGTTTGTGTGGTCGGATATAACGTCGAAGTCGGAAGTATAGCGGGCGAAGCCGTCAGTCCCGTTCCGTAAAATGTTCCCGCGTTTAAGTCGAATGTTCCCGCCGGTCCTTGAACACCCTGAGGTCCTTGAGGTCCCATAGGTCCGGTTGCGCCCGTTGCGCCTGTTGCGCCCGTTGCACCCGTTTCGCCGCGAAGTCCCTGAGGTCCTTGAGGCCCCATAGGTCCGGTCGCGCCTGTTGCGCCTGTTGCACCCGTTGCGCCTGTTGCACCCGTTGCACCCGTTTCGCCGCGAAGTCCCTGAGGTCCTTGAGGCCCCATAGGTCCGGTCGGTCCCATAGG
>JALEKY010000053.1 GCA_022768945.1 Christensenellaceae bacterium
TAGCAAAAAACACAAAAATTGTAAATTGATTGGAGCCACAATGAAAAAAGCGAAGTTAATCGTCAACAAAAACTACACTATAGGAACAGCAGAAAAAGGTATTTTTTCCGCATTTGTCGAACATATGGGGCGTTGTGTTTACGGGGGCATTTACGAACCCTCGCACAAAACGGCGGACGAGAACGGGTTCAGAAATGATGTTATAGACGCCGTTTCAGAAATGGGTGTGGACAAAATAAGATACCCGGGCGGCAATTTCGTTTCCGGATACGACTGGGAGGACGGCATAGGAAGAAAGCAGGACAGGAAACCTTCGCTTAATCTTGCCTGGTTTCAAACAGAGCCCAACGAGGTGGGCGTGGACGAATTTATGGCGTTCTCGGAAAAGACGGGTTGCCCACCCGTTATGGCGGTAAACTTAGGAGTGGGCTCGCCCATGAGCGCGGCACATCTTGTGGAGTATTGCAATCTCGACACCCCTACGAAGTACGCGATGCTTCGCAAAAAAAACGGCAGAGAAAAGCCTTACGGAATACGTTACTGGTGCCTCGGCAACGAGATGGACGGAAGCTGGCAGATAGGCAGTAAATCCGCAGAAGAATACGGTGACGCCGCACGCGAAACGGCTAAACTTATGAAGTGGGTTGATCGGAATATACTCGTTACCCTTTGCGGAAGCAGCGGTTCGGAAATGCCTTCGTATCCCGAATGGGACAGAATAGTTCTCGAACGCGCTTACGAGCAGGTGGACTTCATTTCGCTGCACAAGTATTACGGCTATCCCGAGCTCGATAAAACGCGAAGGGCGGATTTTCTGGCTTCGTACGTGGACTTTGATAAATTTATATCCGTAACGGAAGCGACCGTAAATTACGTTAAATGCAAAACCCGCTCGAAAAAAGACGTGTATCTTTCCGTTGACGAGTGGAACGTCTGGCACAAGGGCGAAACGCCGATTGAAACAAGCATGTGGGGTGTGGATGTGCCGAGAGAAGAAAACTCCTACAATATGCTCGATGCCGCGGTGTTCTCCACTCTTATAGGAACGCTTGTAAATCACGCAAATTCGGTAAAGATTGCATGTCTTGCCCAGCTTGTAAACGTGCTTGCCCCGATTGTTACGGAAAAGGACGGCAGATTGCTCAAACAAAGCATTTTCTACCCGTTTAAGATTGCGTCCGAAAAGCTTGCGGGGACGGTTTATAACACGGTTTCCGAAACGGGAGAGTTCGACAGCGTTTACGGAAAAGCGCGCGAAGTGTTCTTTGCCGCCGTATCGAACGGAAAAAGGCTTACCGTTTTAGCCGTAAATCTTGCTGACGAAGACGTTGCTCTTACCGTCGAAACGGAGAGGTTTAACGGTTGCACGATAAAAGAAATTACGGAAATTTACGCAAGCGATCCCCTTTGTTGCAATACGTTTGAGAGCCCCGAAGCAATTAAACCCGTAACAAAAAATCCGCCCGCAGGCGAGATACAATTAAAACCGTATTCCGTTAACTTTATCGATTACGAAACAAAATAAACCTTGTTGTGTTTTTTTGTGAGGAAAAAATAGAAATGAAAAGCACCCCCGAAAGACGGACAGAGCCGAAAAACTTGCGGAGGTGTTTTTTTTAAAGCGCAAAGCGACGTATTCCGGGTTGCGGCGAATCTTTTACTGTGACTTTCCAGGTTCCGACAGCTATGTCGAGATATTTACCGCTCAGAAAAAGCTTTTTAATTCGACAGGCAAAGAAGGAAATAAAGGAAGGCCGCCTTTATCGAAGGTTATATCGAAAAATCCGTCGGTCAAAGCCGTTGTCGCGGAAGTGGTGTTCGGTGTTGCGGATATAACCGGCGCGTACATAGCAGGCGTGGTTTTAAGCACTAACCACCGCTGCGCGCAGTATGTGGATAAAAAGGTTGCGATAAACTCATATATGCTTTTCGGTCCCATTTTCTTCGCTCATATAGGAATGCAAATTTCTTTTGAGGGCTTTAATGCTGAAATTCTTCTGTTTGCGCTAGCCTTCGTGGCGGCGGCGATTATCGGTAAAATTTTGGGCTGCGGGCTTACTTCTAAAATATTTAAATTCAGCATGCACGACAGCCTTATTGTAGGCTTCGGAATGATTGCACGGGGCGAGGTTGCTCTTGTCGTTGCGCAAAAAGGAATAACCGCCGGGCTTATGGACGGCACGCATCTTGCGGTGGTTGTTATGCTTGTTTTAGTCAGCTCGGTAATATGTCCTCTTTGTTTGAAAGCTCTGTCGGGCAAAGACAAAAAACCCCCGTTATCGCAGGTTATAGCGCAAAAAGAAGAATCGAGCGTTGCCATTGTCGTTTCGTCGAGTTCGTCCCGAACTATTGCGGCTAAAGCATTAACAGTGGCTAACGCGCTTAGCGAAAAGCCGACAGCAAGGGCTGTTACAGCCATAACGATTAAAAGTTTTTTAAGTTTCATTT